>CANQUA010000022.1 GCA_947626915.1 uncultured Lachnospiraceae bacterium | reverse complement strand
TCGCTTCATCAAAGTAATACCAGACGCCGCCGATCGGCTGCCATCCGGTCAGCATGTGGCCTTTCCTGCCGTCTGATACCGGGCTCAGGTAATACCACTGACCATCAATCTGCTGCCACCCAGTCAGCATATGGCCCTTTTTGCCGTCCGATACCGGACTCAGATAGTACCAATCGTTTCCATCCTGCACCCAGCCGGTCGCCATCTGACCCTTCGTGCCATCAGAAACCGGATTCAGGTAATACCATTCGCCTCCGTCCTGCAGCCAGCCGGTTACCATGCGGCCCATCGTACCATCGGAAACCGGATTCAGATAATACCACTCGCCTCCGTCCTGCAGCCAGCCGGTCTGCATATAACCGTTGAAATCGAAATGATACCAGTCCGTATGATCCTCATAAACAAGCTGCGCCCAGCTATCCGCAACTGAGGTCGCATCTGCGTTCCGGTACTGCCATCCGGCTGCGCTCTGGACCCATTCAGCCGCCGCCGTCTTTGTCGTTTCCGCAGGTTTCTTCGAAGAGGTATTCTTCGAACTGCCTGAAGAACTGCCGGATGAACTGCCCGCAGAGCCGCCGGAAGTGCCGCCCGTAGAGCCGCCGGTACTTGAAGGCTGCTTATAAGGCTTCGCCAATACGTAAATTCCGGGCTGATCGATCTGCACCAGAATGCTGCTGCCTTTCTTCACAACCGCTCCATCCGCCAGCTTCACAGCGCTGCCGCCGCTTACATAATAAACAGCCAGGTCGGACGCATCCGCCAGGTCGTCCGGCACCGCCAGAGTCACCCGAACCGGCGTCTTCAGCGAATCGACAGGAGTCTGTTCGTCCTCATTCGGGCCCTCCGCAAATCGGATCCCGAATCCGGTCTTATTGGTGCCTGAAACGGCGTTCATATCGGAAGCAGAAACATCTTCCAGCGTAACCCAGAAACGATTCCACGGATCTCCATCTTCCGGCTTCTTTTTCGGCACCGTCATATTCGGTCCGACAAATTCAATGTTCTCCAGAAGCCCTACCGTAGTTTCGCTCTCGCTCAGATCATAGCCCCACGCGTCAACGTATGGGTTGCACTCACCGTTCAGTCTGCTCAAAGCATCCCATACACGATTCGTTAAAGTCACACCGTTCAGCAGTTCCGATACTTCAGAGATCAGTTCCTTCAGCTGATCGGCCGGAATTGCATCGCCTCCATAAGGGTAAACGAACTCTTCCCACTTCTCATCTATAAGCTGACGAATCTCTTCTTCAAGGGACGGACCCTTTACCGTCAGCTTAACCTCCGCTTTCGCGCCCAGCCACTCAGCTGTGATCGTCGTGGTTCCGGCTTTCTTCGGTATGATCCGGACATGGTCTCCCATAATTCGATCTTTGAGCATTTCAAGATCGGCAATTGACGGATCACCGACTGTCCAGACCGGTTTCTCGCCCTGATCATACCATTCTTGCCAGTCATCCATGCCGTCTTCGTAATCGACCATTCCATTATAATAAATATCCGACGTACCGATATCCCGAATTCTTACTTGGCAATTATCATCATGTAAATCAACCTCTATTTCCGATTCATCCAGCGTCATCGTACGCGGTTCTACCGTGACCGTCAGCGTGGTAGTGGTCTCTTCCTCAGAGCCTAAGATATAAAACCGGAACGTCGAGGTTCCCGGGCGAAGACCGTACAAACTCAGGCAGGCCTTTTTGCTTCCCTCTCGCCAAAGGCCGTCGAACGCTGCTATCCTCTCTTCTCGATCAACCCCGTCCTCACTCCAATCAAAGCCCAGGAACTGAATAAGTTCTTCATTTTCCACCTCAATCGGAATCGTGATGTTATTGCCCACCTCTACTTTTCTGGACTTGGCGACCTGAATTTTTGTCGCTTTCGGAATATCTTTGATTTGAAATACGGCTTCAAACGGCTCTGTACCCGGCTGATTGACAAATATAGTCTTAACCGTCACAGATTCGGGCGCATTTTTACCGACATGAATAAGATATCCCATCACAATGGCAGTTTCGTCGAGTTCACCATTTTCATCGTACGGGTTGTACGCCGTATCCGATCCCACATACACAATACTCAAATCTTCGGGTTCCCCAACAATTTCTACCTGAATCATTTCTTCCGGGTTCCCGTTGACTGCATCGCGATACGCGTTTGAAGCCGTCGCCGTCGCAAATTCGGCCCTAAAGCCAATAAATCCTCCGGCTTCCCTGTAAATCACCCCTCCTGGCCGCTGCGCCTCAATGCGGACGGGGCCTTCCAGCGTCTCCGCCGCCCGCGCCGCGATCTCCCGCGCGCCGGCGCCGGGAAGCAGCGTCAGGATCATGGCCAGCGCCACGATCACACTTAGTTTCCTTTTGAATCCTCTCATACTTCTCCTCCTGTCTCTCTGATTTTCTTTCGGAACAGACAACGCACGGAAAAAGCCGTGCGCAATCCATTCTTCTGACAATATAAAGAGTAGCATAATCCAGGATTCAAAAGGTCAGCAAATCTGCATTATTTATATCATTCATTCACCAGCGGGAAAATCGCGGACGTGAGAACCGAAAGAGAATCCCACGGGATATTTTCCGTCCGCTGTCCGGTGCCATTCTTCGAGAAATGATGTCAATACAAAACTATCATTGCAAAACGGCTCCCGCCCGGCATACGCCGGACAGGAGCCGTTTTTATTTATTCTTTCTGAGATTCCCTCTGCAATCGGAACCCTTTAACGCCGGATCACTGGATCCAGGCGCCGTTTGCGTCTACCCGATACCCGTCGGGCGTCGTCGTGTTGGCCAGCATATGGCCGCTCGCTTCATCAAAGTAATACCAGACGCCGCCGATCGGCTGCCATCCGGTCAGCATGTGGCCTTTCCTGCCGTCTGATTCCGGATCCAGGTAATACCACTCGTCACCATCCTGCAGCCAGCCGGTTTTCATATGGCCCTTCTTGCCATCCGACTCCGGGCTCAGATAGTACCAATCGTCTCCGTCCTGCACCCAGCCGGTTGCCATCTGGCCCTTCGTACCATCAGAAACCGGATTCAGGTAATACCACTCGTCGCCATCCTGCACCCAGCCGGTTTTCATATGGCCCTTCTTGCCGTCTGATTCCGGGCTCAGATAGTACCAATCGTCTCCATCCTGCACCCAGCCGGTTGCCATCTGGCCTTTCCCGTCATCCGCATCCGGGCTCAGATAGTACCAATCGTCTCCATCCTGCACCCAGCCGGTCACCATATGTCCCTTTGTGCCATCGGATTCCGGACTCAGATAATACCAATCGTCCCCGTCCTGCACCCAGCCGGTCTCCATATATCCGTCTTCTCCGAAATAATACCAGTCAGTCTGACCGTCAACCGTAAGCTGCTCCCAGGTATTGGCCGAATAGGAGCCGTCCTCTTTCTTAAACTGCCAGCCGTTTTCGTCCTCCACCCAGTCTCCGGATGCGGTATCCTCCGTGGACGCAGACGGTTTCACCGTGACAGCCGGGGCTTCAGGCGCCGGGGCACTGGGTGCGGCCGGGGTGTTCGAAGAACTGCCGCTGCTTCCGGAAGATCCGCCTGAGGAGCTGCCGCCCGAGGAACTGCCGCCTGAAGAACCGCCGCTGCTCGTCGTTTCGGGCCCGGCAAATACAAATGCTCCGGGGGCGTTAATCTGCACGTATACATAGTCTCCATCTCTTGTATAATCCATCTGCGCAGCGCTGCCGTCCCTGACCGAATAGAAGCGCAGATCAGATACGCTCCGCAGGCTCTCCGGCACTTTCAATTTCACACGGATCGGGAGCTTCAGGGCTGTGATCGGAGTTTTTTCTTCTTCCCAGTAATAACTCTCCGCAAAACTCATCTCAAATCCGACCTTGCCGGTTCCGGCCGCAGCGTTCAAAACGGCTGAAGAGGCTTCCGTCAGATTCACCCAGAATGTTCTGACGCTTTCCATGTCCTCTTCCGCTTCCGGCGGCGTTATACTCGCTGCGAAGTTATCAGCATCCACGAAAATTCCCAGTGTATCTTCGGAACTTGCGTTATTGTCATTATACCAGATATGGTTGCTGAGTTTTCTCAAAACTCCCCACTGCGTCTCGGTCAGCGTCTGGCCTTCGCAAAGTTCGGAAAGCCTTTCTACAGCAGTCTTCACGGCTTCAACCATTTCAGACCAGGATTCGTCCTCACTGCCATTGAAAATTGTCTCATTCAGAACCTGCAGCATCTTGTCTTCCAAAGTATCTCCCTGGCTGACCTCGTCTTCCGTCACGGTCAGTTTGCAGGTTTTCGTCACGCCCAGCATCGTCACCCGGATCGTCGTAACGCCTGGTTTCCGTGCGCGGACAAAAGCGAATTTCTTCTGCCAGCCATTGTCTGTACGGGGTTCAAGCTCCGCTATCTCCGGATTGTCAATGGTCCACTCCGGCGTATATTTCATATATAAGCCTACTATTCCGTTGTCTTCACCGCTGAGGTCCGCAAGCTCGTCCCAGCCACCATTTGCCATAATATCTTCGCAGCCGATATCCACGAGCTCAATCTCATCCTCATTCTTTCCGTTATCCTGAACGGTAAGCGTCAATTCTTCCCTATCCAATATCATTTCTCTCGGGGTCACATTCACCGAAATCTCCGCTTTCACGTCCGATCCCTCGAACCACAAAGTTATGACCGAAGGTTCCTCTTTCAGCGGAACGATATTTAAAACATATGTACTCGCTATCGTCCATCCGACGCTTACTTTTTCATCATCGCAGTCAACCCGCAGCAGACCACTCTCCGGAGCCTCCGGATTATCTACCGTAAAAGGTACTGCTTTCTGATTTCCTAATGGAATATCGACCGAAGAAGCGATCTGTATATCCGTTACAACAGGCGCAGGCTCGATCTGAATGGGAGCAAGCGAAAATTCCTGACCGTCCGCCGTCACCTTAAATGTCATCTCATCCGGCGCATTGGGACCTATTCTAAAAGCAAAGCGAAGAATATCCTTAAAAACGTCTGCATTCGGATCATAATCTATTACCTCGCTGATCTCCGACGGATCTTCGCCGTCAAATCGATAGCCCTCCGTTCCGGAAAAATACATGCCCATAATATCGATCCGCGCATCCTCTGAAGCAGGCGTATCCGTCCCGATCTCGATCCCCTCATAATTCTTTTCTATTTTTTCATTTCTCCATGCGTTCGCGGCCGTCGCCGTGGGAAATTCCGCTGCGATCCACATGATTCCCGTGCCGCCTTTATAATACGTCTGCTCCGCCGTCCCATACGGCAGAGTTTCGTACATCTTCGCCGGCGGTTCTATTTGCTCCAGCGTCTCCGCCGCCCGCGCCGCGATCTCCCGCGCGCCGGCGCCGGGAAGCAGCGCCAGGATCATGGCCAGCGCCACGATCACACTTAGTTTCCTTTTGAATCCTCTCATACTTCTCCTCCTGTCTCTTGGATTTTCTTTCGGAACAGACAACGCACGGAAAAAGCCGTGCGCTGTCCATTCTTCTGACAATATAAAGAGTAGCATAATCCAGGATTCAAAAGGTCAGCAAATCTGCATTATTTATATCATTCATTCACCAGCGGGAAAATCGCGGACGTGAGAACCGAGAGATAATCCCAAAGGATATCTTCCGTCCGCTGTCCGGTATCATCCTCCGGGAAAAGATGCCAATACAGAACCATAATTCCTGTTCCCCGCGTCGCGGCCTGATTCAGCATATCGTCCATTTTCGCGGCAATCCGCCTGCCGCAGGACGGATAGGCGTCCAGACCCTGAAGCAGCATCCGGTCCCGGTACCAGAGACGGAAATTGAATTTTTCGGTCAGGGAAAGCTCGCCCCGAGCCACCATGTCCTCCGAAAACTCCCCGCTCTCAAAAAACGACGTATCCCCGTCCCTCCTGGCTTCCAGCGCAGGATCGTCATAAAGCCGTTCGATCAAACTGCGGCTGACGTTTCCCAGCGTTTCATAATCCCGCCCGCGGTACGCCTGAATGGCGCGGTCCAGATCTTCCCGGTAATTTTCCGCGTCAAACCATAAAACAATTTTCTCCTCCGAAACTGTGGAAAACCCGGCGCTTTCCCGCGCGCTGCCCGATTCCGTCTGCGGCTCTCTCCAAACCAGAGCAAGCGCCAGAACCGCGGCCGCAGCCCCCATTGCCGCAGACAGCGCAGCCGTCAGCATCAGCTTCCCGCGCGCACCGCCCAGGGAACCTGCGCCAAAGCGGCGGCACCGGACCAGTTCCCGCTTTAATTCTCCGATCTCACGAAACCGTTTCTCCGGCTCAAAGGCCGCCGCTTTCCGGATCGTCCGCTTCAGTCTCCGGGAACAATCCGCCCGGTTCAGCCGGCCCGCCTCGTAACTGCCGCAGAGCAGATACAAGAGCGTTTTTCCGACCCCGTAGATATCGCTGCGCACATCCGTCTGACAGAACCCATATTGCTCCGGCGCGGCCGTGTCTTTGGATCCCATGCAGACGGTATCCCGCTCTTTCTCCGGGTCATAACGCCTGGCCGCGTCAAAATCCAGCAGCACCAGCCTCCCCTCCGGCGTCTCCAGCAGATTCTCCGGCTTGATGTCTCGGTGGATCATCGGCGGATCCATCCGATGCAGGTACTCCAATATGCCGCAGAGCCGGATCCCGTAATCCACAGCCTCCGTCTCGCTGAGTCTTCCCTGCCGGACGGTCATCTGGCGAAGCGTCGCCCCTTCACAATATTCCCGTACCAGGGCCGTATACCCATCTCCCTCCAGACAGGCGTAAAAACGGACCATTCCCGGCGTTTCCTCTCCGCGGGGCAGGACCGGGTCCGCTGCTTCCGGGTCCGCATGTTCCTCCCCGCGGCCGTCCATCCGGCGAAGCGTCCCGCGCCTGTCGCTGTTCTCCGGATCCGCACTTTCTTCCCCGCGGACATCCCTTACGGGAGCGCAATACCCCCCCGTTCCAAATCTGCCCACAGCTGCCGCAGGTTTTCCGCCTCATAACGCAAAAATTCCCTTTGCCTGCCGTACGCCATCTTGATCACCACGCGCTCAAACGTCTCCGGCTTCTCCGCCAGATAAAGCTCCTTTCCCTCTCCCCGGCGCATCTGCTTCAGGATCCGATAGCGCGCCAGAAGCTCCTGCGGCAGTTCCCATTCCCGCGTCAGTTCCTCATAATATTTTTCAAATTCCGCTCTCTCGCTCATTGGTTCCCTCTATCCCCCAGATAAAATTCAGCGCCTTGTCAAAGTTCATTTTTTTACTGACCGCGAAAATCACCCGGGCGTCCCGCGGGTCTTTCGCGTACAGTTTCCCGTATTCGCCCAGCCGCAGCAGCCGGTCCATTTCCGCAAGATCCAGCCCCAGATACATCCCCGTCATCAGCAGCTGGTCCCGCTTCATCCGGCGTATGCCGTTCAGCAGCTGGTAACCGTAGACCCGGTCCACATTCAGCATCCGGATCAGCTGGGCCCGGCTCACGCCCTTCTGTTCCATCCGCGACGCCAGATAAGTCGCCAGTTCCGGGTGCGGATTGCTGAGAACGAGCCGTTCTTCATAATGGTCGCTCTCCACAATATGCTGGTACAGTTCATTCGTATCCATAGGCCTTCTCCTTTGCAGTCATATACTCCGGCTTTTTGATCACAAACCCTTCTATTTCCTTACTATATCCGCTTTTCGGAAATTACGCAAGAGGCCCTTTTCTGATTGTGTGTCCGGCATCCGTTCCTAAATCGAAAAACAGCCTTTTACTTTAGCTTTTTCTTTTTCATATCCCCGCCGCCGAAAAAAAGTCCTCTTGAGGGACGCGAATCTTCTCAAAAGGACTTTTTCTGTTTCTATCATTTTCTCTGCTCTGCGGAAAACAGCGCCGTCCGGGCGGCAAAACCGTTCTGTTTCCCCGGATCTGTTCGCTCCCCGCCAATCAATCCGCCCGCTGTCAGCCGATGTCCGGCTCGCCAAAGAACGCAATCTCCTTCCCCGCCTTGCCCTCGGTTTCGAAGACCACGATTTCATTGAGCCCTTCCTTCAGCAGCGGAGCGGGGATATACAGCCGTTTCTGGGGACCGATCTCCCAGAAGCGTCCGATGTGGAAGCCATTGACGAACACGCACCCTTTGCCCCAGCCTTCCAGCTCCAGGAACGTGTCGGCCGTTTCCTCCACATTCAGCTCAAACCGGTAAAAGGCGGGCATGCCCTCCGTATAGCCTCTGCTGTAATCCAGCGCGTCCAAACGGTCCAGCGGCAGCGGATACTGCTTCCAATGAGTGTGGATATGGCCGTTGATCTGCACGCTGCCGTCGATGCCCTTCCTCTGTTCGTTCATCCGGGGGCCGAAATTCACGCGGCCCATGTTTTCCACCAGGATCCGCAGCTCCTGCCCTTCCCGCACCTCTTCCTCCAGAGGATGCTCCTCCAAAAGCTCCCGGTCATAGAGATTCAGGAGTCTCTTGTCGTCCACAAACAGATTGGCCCGGTCGTTGGCTTTCCACAGCCGGATCCGCTCCAGCCGGCGCTCATGGCGGATGGGCGAGACATACAGGATGTAGCCGTAATTCTGCCCCAGCCGCTCCATGCTTTGGGGATTGGGGCTTTCGCTGGGCTCCGACAGAAGATCCAGGGACTGCCAAAGCCCCACCTTTTCCTTCACGGCCGCGCTGCCATAGGCCCGCCGCCGAATCCGCGTGCTCAGCTTCACCTCCGGCACCGGCGCGTATCTGCCGATAATCTCGCGGTACCGGTAATACTTGGGCGTAAAGTCTCCCGCTTCCGTCAGCACCGCGTCATAATCGTAGGAGGTGACGTCCGGCGTCAGGCAGTCGTAATAATTGGAACCGTTCATAAAACCGAAATTGGTGCCGCCGATGAACATGTAAATGTTCACATGGCCCCGGCGCAGCAGCTCCTCCAGATCTGCGGCGCTCTTTTCCAGGTCGCCCCGCATATGGCCGCCGTTGCCCCAATGGTCGAACCAGCCGACCCAGAACTCCGAGCACATCAGCGGGCCGCCTCCGGCAAAATCTTCCAGTATTTTGAGACGCTGCGCAGCCTGAGAACCGAAATTGCCGGTAGGATGCGCGCCCGCCACGCTTCCGCAGCCCAGGCTTTCTTCCCTGGGATCGTCGGAGGTGATCAGCGGCACCGTAATGCCGCCTTCGCGCATCATGTCCCGCAGCGCTTCCATATATTCCGTATCGTCCGCGAAATGTCCGTACTCATTTTCCACCTGCATCAGGATCACATTGCCGCCTTCGGTGATCTGCAGAGGTTTCAGCAGGGGGAGCAGTACCCGGTAGTATTCCTCCACATGCTTCAGGAAATCGGGCGACGAGCTCCGCACCTGCAGCCCGTCCTGACGCAAAAGCCAGGCGGGGAGCCCTCCGAATTCCCACTCCGCGCAGATATAGGGCGAGGGCCGCAGGATCACGTAAAGTCCCAGCTCTCCCGCCAGCTTCACAAACCGGACTATATCCGCCATCCCTTCAAAGCAGAATTCTCCTTTGCGGGGTTCGTGTACATTCCAGGGGACGTAGGTTTCCACCGTATTCAGGCCCATGCTTTTCAGCTTCTCCAGCCGGTCCCGCCAGTATTCCGGAACAACGCGAAAATAATGTATGCTTCCCGAGCGGATCTGATAAGGTCTTCCGTTTAAGTAAAAATTATCTTTTATTTCAAAAGTCTGTCCCATTTTCGTCTCCTCATAGGCTTGGTATTTTGCCTCCGCCCGCGCCGGCAGACTGCCGGAACGCAGCCGCCTCCCTGCGCGCAGCGGGGAACCGAACAGCCTATTTTGTCAGAATTACCGTGGTCACACTCCGGGACGGGATCGTCACCAGGGTATCTGAACTGTAATCCGCCTCCAGCACACAGGCCAGATCATTGGCATCGGAGGTCTCATAGCAGGCGATACGGCTGTATTCACCGCAGCCTTCCAGCAAGAACTCCTGCGGCAGCACATCTTCATTGATAAACACCATGACCAGCTCCTCTTCCCCCGCCTCATTGACGCCGGCGAAGGCCGTCGGCAGCATTTCATCCATGGCTCTGCTGTCCGCCTGAATGTCCACCCGGACATAACCCGGACGGACGTAGCGGCTGAAATTACCGAAACTCCAAAGCCGTTTCAGGGCGCGGAACTTATGGCTGGGTTCGTCGATGTAGATCAGACCGTCCCGATAGCCTCCCGGCGCCACGGCCACCCAGTTCTGCCAGGATACCACGTTCAGGATCCGCATATCCTTCGCAATCTCCTGGGCCAGGTGAAACGCGGAATCCATCGTCACGTCGGAACCGTTCACCATCTCGCACCACTCGCTCATCCGCAGCTTCACATTCGGATGATAGACTTTCATATAATTGGCAAAAGACTTTTTGGCGTTGTCGTCCGACCAGTAAGAATGATTATCAATGGCCGTAAAATGCTCCGCCAGTCTTTCGTCCCCCAAAATCGCCTCGGTATAGCTGATCGTGGCCTGACCGCCCCATTCGCCGCTTTCCGGGCCGGACAGTTCCACTCCCGCCAAAGCATCCCGGCTTTCCAGTTCATCCAGGAAGGCCAGGTACACCTCTCTGGTCCGATTCGGCTCATAATGAGCGCCTTCCTGACCGCTGGTCCATTCCCACTGAGGTTCGTTGATCGGGGAAATGAACTTCACCGGGATCCCTTCGCCCACGAAATGCTCCGCCACATCCATGACATACTTTGCGAATTCTCCGTAGTTTTCCGGGGAAAGATTGCTCTTGGTCCCGGCCGTCAGCTGGGCCATGCCGTTATCGGTCAGACGCTCCAGGGGGCTGTTGCAGAAAAGAACCACTTCCTGCACACCCAGCTCCACCGCGCGGTTCAAAAACCAAACCGCGTTGGCGTCCTTGCTCCAGTCATAAACGCCGGGTTCCGTCTCAAAGCTCTGGGCCCGGCGATGGATATCGGAATAGGTCCCTTTCCGGCTCTCCGCGGAACCGGCTCCCAGATTATAACGGTAGCAGGTCAGCCCGATCCCTGTCTCCCGGTCAAACAGCAGGGACGCGATCTGCTCCCTGGTGCTGATCCCGGTCTCTCCGTAGGGATCGTCGTCAAAACCGCCCACATACTGGCTCCACCAGGCGCCGCTGGTACCGAAACTCTCTATGGTCTGATAGACCGTACTGACATCCACCTTCATTTTATGATACTGATCCGCGCCGGAAGTCTGAGTCTCTGTCTCTGTTTCCTGCATAACGCTCTCCTGTATGGAAGACGGCTCCTGCGAAGGTTCCGCGGAGGAAGATGTCTCCTGCGAAGATTCCGCGGAGGGAGATGTCTCCCCGGTCGCCTCCGGGGCGCAGCCGCCAAGTACAACTGCCATCAAAGCAAGGCAGATTCCCGCAGCAATCGTTTTTTTCCTCATTCTGTTGTTCCGCTCCCTCATACGCCGGGCCCGCCGGTACGTCTGACCGCGCCGCCGGACCCGGCCGATTTTCACACCGTCGGTTATCCGACCAGACCGGAGTTCTCCATATTTTCCACCAGTTTTCTCTGACCGATCAGATACACGATCAAAAGCGGAATCAGGAAGACCAAAGCCCCCGCCTGCTTCACCGCGTCAAACGCCAGGTCGGTCGCGACCGGAACGTCGTACCAGGTCCGCAGCGCGTTCAGGACATAATCCTTATTGGCCGAAATGAACGTGGAGGACAGCAGCGTGCTCATGTAGCTGCCCTGCGGGTTGAAATAGTTCGTGTAGTAGGTATCGCCGTAGTTCCACACGAAGGACAGGATCGCCACCGTAGAAATGATGGGCACGGCGTTGGGCAGCATGATCCTGAAATAGGTACGGTAAAAGCCGCAGCCGTCGATCAGGGACGCCTCTTCCAGTTCCTTCGGTATGTTCTTGAAGAACTGACTGAACAGGAAGATGAACAGGCTCTGGTTCACGCCGAATCCAAAGATCGCCAGCATCACCAGCACCACGGGATTGTTGATCAGGTTGATCTCTCCCGCCTTCGTGAACAGGTTCATGATCCCCAGCACATCAAAGTGTACGAAGGAGATATACTGGGCCAGCAGCAGGGACTGCCTGGGCAGCAGAAACACCAGGATCACCATGCCGAACACGAGCTTCCGTCCCCAGAAATTCACGCGCGCCAGGGAATAGCCCACCATGGCGGAGAAGAACACCTGCAGCACCATGATGCCGACCGCGTAGAGAACGGATTTCACCATGGTCATAATCCCCTGGGGCATGATCATCCGGGTCGCCGCCTTGAAACTGACGGTCGAGAATTCCAGCGGGATCCATATCACGTTGGGGTTCCCCAGATCCTCCACGCTGGAGAAAACGATCGGCACCAGGCTCAGGATCGGATATACGATGGTAAAGCACAGCCCCAGGATCAAAACCATGGAAAAGAATTTTACCGCGCCCTTTTTAAACTTGTTCTTAAACAGGTAGATCGCCAGGCCGGCATCCATCTCCGACATACTTACCTTATTTTTCATTCTTCTTTACCACCTTTCTGAGAAGCAGCGCCGCGACCGCCAGTACCAGGATCACGTTCCCCACATAGACGATGGACAGCGCGGAACCGATGCCGATCTTGCCCTGCGTAAACGCGAACGCATACGCTTCCTCCGCGATGGAGGATTTCAGGAACAGATCCACGATCGTGTAGATCACCACAAAGAAAGTGATATTCATAATGGACGGAATGGTCACCTTCCAGAACGTCTCGTAAGCCGTGGCGCCTTCCATCTTGGCCACCTCATAGAGGCTGGGGCTGATGGACTGCAGCGCGGTCAGATAGACCAGGGTCTGCACGCCCGCCTGGGAGATCAGGTCGAAAATGTTCTCCACGTAGGTCATGATCGGATAGAGGATCCTCATGGGCACGTTCAGCGTTCTCACCAGGAAGATCGTCACATAACTGCCGCTCAGCAGGTTGCTTCCCGTGTCCAGGGTCGTGCCGCCTCCGGTGGTGATGGTCAGCATCTCCATCACCACGTCGATCCCCAAAATAATGGGAAGGAAGAACAGCAGCCGCACGATGGCTCTGCCCTTGAATTTCTGGTTGGCCAGAAGCGCCATGAACAGGCTGAAGATCACGATCAGCGGCAGGCTCAGAAGCATGGTGGAATTTTCCTCCGTAAAGAGCCTGGCCATCGTCGTATTGGTCGTGGTGACTTCCGTGGTAAACAGATTGATATAGTTCTGGATACCGATCCATTCAAAGGTCATACCGCCCTGGTCGCCTACGCCGACGTTGTTGAACGAGTAGTAAAACGTCCGGAACAGCGGCAGCAGGAAAAACGCCACAAATCCGATCAGGAAAGGACTTACAAAGATCACTCCATGGATTTTCCACATGGTCCGGAAAGATAATTTTTTCCTGCCCTTCTTCATGTCAGTTCCCCTCCTTTATCAGATAGCCTTCCGCCGGCAGCTCCGTGCCGTCAGAAAGGGTCACGTCATAGAGATTGTAGTTGACCAGCACCTGGGTTCCGCCCTGATAAGTCGTCCGGTAGACGCCGTCCTCCAGCACCTCGTGGCCGGTGATCTCGCTGGTTCCGATCCGGCTGCGGATCGCGGCGCACTCTTCATAGACGGACCGAAGCTTATCCTCCAGCAGCTCAAACTGCGCGGAGAACAGATAATTATAATCGGAATCCTTCAGCACGTCCACATTTTTATAGGTCAGAAGGAATTTGGGAAGCGCGCCCAGCTCCGCCGCCTGCAGAATAAAATAGGAAGCGTTCTTGCTGGAAAGGTTCACGTTCTCCGTCGTGTAATCCACGAGACCGTTCATCACCAGCTGCCGGAAAGGTATCGTCGCGCCGAATGTGGCGTAGTCGCTGCTTTCCCTGGAAATGTCCGTGGCCACGCTGCCGTACCCGATCTTATCCATGTGCGGATTGGTCAGCGCCAGCGATCTGCCCTGGGCCAGCTTCGTCAGGTTCTCCTCCAGGATGTTGTTGCCGGTCTCGCCGCTGATGTAGTTTTCATAGCGGTAATCCGCGTAATACATCCCTGCCAGATCCGAGACGGCCAGGTTTTCATAGTCTCCCGCTTCCTTTACAAAAGCGTCCGTCACAGCGCTTAAGTACCTGGGGGACAGCAGATAGTACTCGTCATGGTTCATCCCGTCGTTCAGGTTGCTGTTGAGGATCCCCAGCACCGGCTGATAGCGGGACAGCTGCACCTCGTCGTTGGCGTAATCCCGCAGCGCGTGCCGGGAAGCCCTGAACCCGTTTCCGCTCTCCCAGACCTGGGTAAGCGCCACCTGCAGATACAGCGGGATATTTTTCTCCTTCGCCAGGGACAGGGCAGATTTCAGTTCCGACCGGCTCCCGTTCTGCCCGGCCAGATCCGCGCCCCGGTTCATCTCGCCGTTCCAGCCGCCGTTAAAGGCGCCGTTGTACTGCAGCTGGTATTGGATGCCGTCCAGTTCTCCCATGATCTCCTGCAGTTCCTCGTAGGTAGTCATGGAATACGCCTTGCTGTAGGGGATCCCTACGAAGCGCGACGCGATATTCACGCCGCCTACTACCTCCAGATACAGGCCGGCGTCCCCCGCGTCATAGGACGGGGTTATGCCCTCGGTCTTCGCCAGATAGGCCTGATAGCCTTTCGCCAGATCGAAATACGTCACGTTCCGGTCGTACAGCTGGTACCTGACGCTCAGATCCAGATCCTGCTCTCCGGCGTTCACCAGGTAGGTGCCTGTGTCCGTGCTGTACTCCCCGTTGATCTTCACCCGCTTATACTGGGCGATATCAAAGGAAGGATATACCTTGTTGTAATTGGAACTGTCCGCCTGGGCGCTGGCCAGCTTTACGTTCAGGATCGCCGTCCGGGCGCCTTCCTCGATGATGCCGAGAAAGCCTTTTTCCGTCTCGGCGGCCGGGCCGTACAGCGCTCCGAACACCGGCATGAGCAGTTCTTCGCCGTATTCCGGCATATAGTAATAATCGCTGAAAAAATCGTTGTCGTATATCGGCCGCTTGTACTCCGCGACGCTGGCGATATAGGAATTGAAATCGATCAGAGTCCCGCAGCCGTCCGGCACCAGGATCTCTCCCTCTTCATACTGATCTTTGGTCACCGCTCCGAAGTTGGGCAGAAGGGTCAGGTTCTGAGGCGTATAATAATCGTTATAGCTGACGATGCTGGCGGTCGGCACATGGACCAGCAGATTGCCGTCCCCGTCCAGGGTCAGTTCCACCGCCAGATCGAACTGGGCCGGCTCCGCGAAATCCACGGAGAATCCGAAGGTCTCGCCGTCCTCCAGCAGTTTTTCCGTGGTGTAGCCCACGAGCCTGGTCACCTCGATCAGCTGATTGGTGGCGCTGGTCGGCGGAGTGCCGTTATAAGTGACCGCGTAGCATTCCTCCGTCAGGCTCCGCTTGTATACCAGGGACAGGGTGGTCAGGTACCGCTCCCCTGCGGCCCGGTCCAGGCTGCCCTCGTCCATCAGACGGTTCAGGGTCCCTACGAACATTTCCTCGTAGGTGTCGATTCCCATCTTTCTGGGAAGATACTCGTAAAAACGGTTGGACTCGCCCTCGTTCAGATTGATGCTGATCTTGACGCCGTTTTCGATCTGCTCCATGGAATAGCTGGAAAACGCCACGCAGTTGTCATAAGAGTTCCACTCGTACAGGTTATTGTCCTCTCCCAGATAGGTCAGAGAAAGGAGGGCCAGCTCGCTTCCGGACTGGCCGTTGGCGTAGCTGCGGAATTTGGACCCGGCCTCATCCTGAAGCTCGAACGTCATATTGGACGTATCCACCGTCAGGACGCTGCCGCCGTTTGAGGCCACCTCCACCTTGCCCGCGTCCAGGCTGATCTCCGTTCCCGCTTCCGGCTGTCTGGAGGAAGTGACCGGGAGGGTCTCGCTCTTCAGAGACCAGGCCGGGATGCTGACGGCCACGTAGATCAAAACGACTGCCGCCAGGACCGTCAGTGCGATTCTGCGGATCGTGTGCTTATCATAAAATTTCTTCAGAGTATGTTTCACTTTCTGAAGCATTGAAAGGACCACCGCCATCTTCTCACTCTCCTTTCTACAGTCTGCGGATAAATTCCTGGCCCACCGAAATGACGAACGTCACCATCTGCTCGATCAGGGTGAAGAACAGGATGCCCAGGAACATAATGATCGCCGCCGCCACAAAGGTCAGCAGGATGGAAACCAGGGTTTTGCCGAAGCCGTATTCATGGATCACGCACAGTCCCGCCAGAAGCATGAACAGGGACCATACCGCGCCCACGCCTGTAATCACGTATACGATCATGGCTTCCTCCGCAATGATGAAATTGCTGGCGAACACCTGGAAAATCATCGTGCAGGTCAGGGGCACCAGAGAATAGGACACCACCGTCAGGATATCCGTCATGTTCCCTTTGCCGTTCAGCAGGGTCGTGACCGACCAGTTGCTGACGATGAACAGAACAAATCCCAGCACCCAGGTCAGGAAAATGGAAATGCTGTTCATGCCGGCCAGGTCATGGAAGTTGATGATGAATCCCGTGTACTGGTAGCTGACGCACTGCAGCACGCCGAACACCAGCAGGATGATCACCGCCAGGGAAGCGCTTCCTTTGCCACGGAACCGGATCTCATAGAAGGCGTCAAAGGGATGGACAATGGATCTCTTCAGATAGAATAACTTTTCCTTCGCGTTTTCCTTCATTCTTCCTCCCTCCCCCTCCGGCTGTTCAACAGTTTCATGGCCGCTTTTGCCTTGACCTTGCTCTGCTGGTGGTAACGCACCTCCGAACCGATCACGGCCGCTACCAGCACCAGGAACAGGAACATGATAATCAGGAAATGACGTTCCAGCCATTCTCCCCGGAACCCGTTATAAGCTTTCGAGTAGAACGTTCTGTTGTTGCCCATTTTAAAATAGTACATAGCGGTCTTGTAATCTTCCTTCATCAGGTAGTTCTTGCCGATACCGCTGTAGGCCGATTCGTAGTTGGCGTTGAGGGCGAGCGCCTGCTGGAAAGATACCAGGGCCGCGTCCCAGTCGCCGAAATAATAGCTCTCGCTTCCTTCCAGAACCGCCTTGCCGAAGGCCGTCGGAGCGAGGATGTAGATGTAATTCAGCATATCGTCGGAGACGATCAGCTTATCCCCCAGCCAGGCGATGCTGGTCGGGCTCTTGAACTCTCCCTTCAGGTTGCCCCGGCTGCCGAAAGCGTTCAGAAGCTCCCCGTCGAAATTGTATAAGAAGATCCGTCCCTTGGTGCGGTCCAGCAGGGCGTAGGTCCCGTAGTCCGTCACTGCGATATCCACGAACTGGCTGCCGGCGTCGGTGGAGCTCATGTTCCAGATATCTCCGATCACCGGGGTATTGCCCTCCTGGCGGAGTACGTTCTCGCCTTTGGAATTCAGGCGGAACACCATATCCGACGCGGAGGAATCATAGGTCACGGCCATCACGAAGCCCTCGCCGTCCAGCGTGATATTGTTGAAAGCCGGGGCGTAAACCTTGGCCATCTGGGCTTTCTGCTCGTCGCTGGCAATGGACTTCCAGAAGTAATCGGTCAGGCTGACCATCGGGGTGTTGACGCCGTAATAGCCGCTGAACTCGCCGTCTCTGGTCAGCTCCACGATCCCTTCGTAGCTGGACTGCACCACCACATAGATGCGGTCCGCCAGATCCACCGCGATCTTGGACGGCACGAACTGGGTCACGCCCACCAGCTCCGCGGGAGCGTTGATGATGCGCAGCAGCCCGTAGGTAGCCAGATCCAGCACCACGATCCGCTTGTTGCCCGTATCCGCGACATAGATCTCCTGCTCCTTCTCATGGATGAACAGCCCTTCCGGAGCGTTCAGCATGATCTGGTTCCCGTTCTCATCCAGCGCGATCTTGCCGTCCACGGTGCGGACCAGCCTGGTGGTGAACAACAACCCGCCGTTCTCATCGAATACGTTGATACGGCTCTCCGTCGTGTCGACCGTAAAGATGCGCCCGTCCGCGCTGGTACACACGTCGTCGACGCTGGACAGGGCCACGCCGCCCATATTTTCCGCGGAAATGGTCCGCTCCAGCTGGAACATGGCCGGGCTTTCCTTCGCGTTGCCGTAAAAATCGTAGGTATATCCGTCGTACACATAGCTGCTCCCATCCGAAGCCAGAGCCTGCGCGGGCGACGCCAGCGCACACGTCAGGCCAAGGAGCGCCGCAAAGAAACCATTGAAATATTTTTTCCCTTTTCTTCTCATAGCGCGCCCCTCATCCCTTGATACCGGACGTAGCCATGGTCTCGATGACGTTGCTCTGCGAGAACACGAATACGCCGATCGGTACGATCAACATGAGCAGTGATACGGCCGAAGCCACGCCGGTACGGGAGATGCCCCCGCTTACCAGCTGGGAAAGCACGTAGCTCAAAGGCTTCAGCTCTTCCGAGTAAATGAACACGCCGCCGGTGGTTCCCCACATCTGCTGGAAGGACAGAATCACCAGGGTGATCCAGGCCGGTCTGCACAGCGGCATGACCACCTTGAAAAAGATCCCCCATTCCGAGCAGCCGTCGATCTTGGCCGCCTCCAGCATATCGTCGGGCACCTGCACCATGAAGTTCTTCATCAGGTACAGTCCCAGCGTTCCTCCTACGGCCGGCAGGATCACGGCCCAGTAGGTATCGATGATGCCCAGCGCGCTCATGATCAGGTAGTTGGGGATGGCCGTCACCGAGGTGCTGAACATCAGGGCGTAAACGATGATATTGCTCATCAGCTTGGAACCCGGAAACTCATATTTCGCCAGCGGGTAGGCCGCCATGGAACCCAGCATCACCGTGCCGAAGGTTCCCACGCCCGTAATCACCAGGGTATTGAATACGTACCGGGAAAACGGTACGGTGAAATCCTCGATGATCGTCGCCAGGTCGAAGAAATTGTTCAGAGTCGGATTCTCCACCGTCAGCTTGGGCGGATACATAAAAATCTCTGAAAACGGTTTAAACGCGCTGGTCAGGGTATACAGAAGCGGGAACAGGCTGAAGATCCCGAAAAAGCCCAGCACCAGGATCAGGATCAGGTCGCCGCCGATGCTGCGGTTGCGGCGTTTGAATTTTCTGCGGTAGTACCAGTTTTTGATAAATGCGATTACCTTCATATCCACGCCTCCTTAGCCCAGCTTGCGCAGCAGCTTCTGCACAAGAATATTGCAGAAGAGCATAATGAGGAACAGGATCACCGCAATGGTACAGGCGTACCCCAGCTCGTAACGCACGTTGCCGAAGTCATGCAGATGCGTCAGGATCGTATGGCCGGCATAGCTGACGGACGGAAAGCCCACCAGGTCGATGGACAGCTGGGACACGGACAGGGAGCTGGTGATCTGCATCACCGCGCCGAACATCAGCTGCGGCTTCATGGACGGCAGAATGATGTACCAGAGCTCCTGCCAGCGGTTCTTGACGCCCTCCACGCTGCCCGCCTCCAGAAGGGACTTATCCAGGTTCTGGAAACCGGCGATAAAGGTCAGGAAGCTGACGCCCAGGCTCAGCCACAGCTGCACGATGATCAGGATCGGCATGATGTATTCCTTGGTCACCAGCCAGGTTACGGCCTCCCGGATCACGCCCAGTTTCAAAAGCCACGCGTTCACCCAGCCGTAGGAGTCGGAGGAAAGCAGAAGCTTCCACACCAGGTACGCGTTGCCGGAAATGGATGGCGCGTAGAACACCAGGGTCATAATGGCTCTGGGGATCCTGGGCAGGTCGTTGACCATCCAGGCAAACAGAAAGCACATCATATAACTGAGAGGGCCGGTGATGATCGCGAAAAACAGGGTGTTCTTGACCGCAGTCAGGAAAATCGGATCGTACACAATCAGCTTGATATAATTTTCAAGCCCGACAAATTCCGGCATCTCCACCATATTGAAGCTGGTGAAGCTTAAGAATATGGCCACTAATACCGGCAGGAACGTGAACACAATGAAGATGATGCCGAAAGGAGCGATCATCAGATATTTATTTTTGTGTTTTTTCCAGATCTTTGCAAAAGATTCCTTTTTGCCCGCCATCTTAGTCCTCCTTTCCGTCCAGCCTGGACAGATGCAGCTCTTCCCGCTTTCTGTCAAGCTCTTCGTTGATATCCTTGATATTCAGATACAACGTCTCTCTGGGATTGGCGTGATCCGATACCACGTCGTTAAACGCATACTGTACCATACGGGTCGTCATGTAATTGCCGGGTACCGCAGGCAGGCCCGTGGTATGCTCAAACTGGCCCAGGAGGCTCTGAAGCTCCGAATTGCTCCACGGCAGCTGCTTCAGCACTTCCGGATCCGCGGCGGAATACCTGGCGCTGGTGCCCATCAGGGCCTCCAGTGCGTTGGCGAAATCCAGCTGAGTGTCCGTGCCGGTCCACCATTTCAGGAATTCCCAGGACGCGTCCACATGATCCGTGGCCGCCATGATCACCGACTGCACCGTATCCACCACGAAGGTATTGTCGACGGTTCCGTCCGCTTTCTCCACGCCGGGCAGGGGGTGGAAGCTCCACAGGCCCTTGATCTCCGGCGCGAAGATCTCCAGCGCGTTGAACATGGTATAGTTGATGATCCCCACCGGCACCTCGCCGGTACGGAAACGGTTGGCGAAATCCAGCTGCACATCCAGGCCGTAGCTGGTAAAGAAATCCGTGTAGTCCTTGAACGCTTCCATGGCCTGGTCGGAAGCAAGGCCGCTTTCGATCCCGTAATCGTTTCCTTCGCCCAGATAGACTTCTCCGCCGTTCTGGAGCACCAGAGACTGATACAGGTGCATGTTATAGTCGATGGAGGTCCCGATCAGGGAGTTCTCCGTCTGCTGCACATTGGGGATGTAGGCGTTGTAATTGTTCTTCTGCAGCTGGGGGATCATCTCCAGGAATTCCGTCCAGGTTTTGGGCGGCTCCAGTCCCAGCTCCGACAGGATATCGTCTCTCGTGAACATCATCATGAAGGAGGTCTGCTCCGGGATGCCGTAAACGCCTCCCTGGAAACTGGCCGATTCGATAGTACTGTCATAGAAACGCTCCGTAACCTCGTCGAAGCCCTCCAGCTTCGAAAGATCCAGGATCGCGTGCCTCATGGCGAAATCCTGCATCGTCCCCTGCCACAGGCCGATGACCACGTCGGGACCGTTGCCGGCCAGGGCGGCTCTCAGCACCACGTCCACAGGGATCAGCTGCAGGTTCACGGAAATATCCGTATTCGGCGTAAATTCCTCGTCGATCATGTTCTGGATCATCTGGGCCTGCTCTCTTCCGAAGGAAGCCAGCCACACCTTAATGGCGTTGTCCCCGTCCTCTACGTTCTCAGAGATCTGACTGTCTTTCACAAAGAACGTGGAGAAGAAACGGACCGTTCCGTTCCAGAGGCCGGCGAAGAAATTCTGCTGCACCCTGGGCAGCTCCGCCCCTTCCGGCGAAAGCACCAGGTAATCCAGCTCCAGGGGCATATCCGCCACGTTCACCAGCCAGGTTCCCAGCGCGGAAATGTTGTTCTTCAGCTGGTTCAGCTCCTCGGTCACGCCCTCCGGATCCTCCGCCAGTCTCGCGGCCTGCACCGCCATCTTTTCCAGCAGCGTGGTATTCTCGCCTTTTTCACCGGTGATGGCCACGATCTCATCCACCAGACCGTTCAGGACCTGGGCCTGCTCCGCCATGCTGTCCGGGAAATCCGGCATGTTTCTCACGATCTCGTAGTCAATGAACCGGCTGGGCGCCTGCCCGGTCAGCTGGATCACGTTCAGATAGGTACTGTTCAGCACGCTCAGGCTCTCTTCCACACGGGTGATGATGCTGCCCATGGGGCCCATGACATTCTCCAGGGTGATGGTGTTATGGCCGGCGTTCAGATGGAAGAGGTACGGACTGCCTTCCGCGTCCGCCACGGTATAGTGGTTCATCTTCGTCTGGTAGCCGAAGCCCACCGCCATCATTTCCTGATAGGGCACCGTACCGTTCACATAGAGCCGGCGGTAGCTGGTAACGCCCCGGTTTACATTCTGCCGGCCCTTGAAGGTCAGCTCATACAGCCCCTCCTCCGGAACCTCTACATCCCAGGTGATGGAATCCCCCGGCAGGGACCAGTTCTCCGCGCCGATGGTATTATACACGATATGGTAGGGATGATAGGGTTCCAGCAGGCTGTCGGAATAATTCTTCTGAATATTAATGGAAGAAGCGCTCTTGATGATATCCGACGTAGCACCCTCCCGCCGTTCCGCCTGGCCGATCACCGCAGCGCCGCCGTAAACCTGGTACTGGCTGCGCAGCGACGCGATCGCGTCGCTGTAATGCGGGACCGGATCACAGGCGCGGAAGACCAGAGAAGTGTACTCCATCGGCTCCTTGATCGCCTCGAAGCTGATCGTGTGCGTACCCGCGTCCAGGTAGAACACAAGCGGCTCGTTATTCCTTCTCTGATAATCCTCCACAAACCATTTTACTTCCGTAAAAACTTCATAACTCTCCGGACGGATCTCATTGTCGTTCTTAACCTTGATCGCCTCGTCGGCCCAGTACCGGTTGATCGTCACCTGGGAAAGGGCCTCATAGGGGATCTCGCCGTCAATATAGATCTTCCGCTGCATCGCGGAGGTGGTGCCGGGCAATGTGATATATCCCAGCTCCAGGTTATAGAAACCGCTCTCCTTTACCGGAAAACTCCAGCTGATGGTTCCCACATCCTCTGTCACAATGCCCTCTTCCCCTTCGTATGCCTGCAGATCCTCCGAACCCTGATAACCGGAGAGGTCCACTTCCACGGTATCCGCGGCCAGCGTCCCCTCGTAGTTATGGTCCATCAGGTACTGCTGATAACTTTCTTCATAGCCATGCTCTGTCAGATACTGCTGATAATTCTCCTCATAAGCCAGGCTGCCGGTCTGAGGGACGGCGCCGCCAGGCAAAACCTTATCGTCTCTCATAGCCGCAAACAGGAGAACAACCACGATCACTGCGGCAAAACAGGCCAATATTTTTTTAATTTTGCCAGATTTCATAGGCTTACCTCTCTTAAGCTCTTTTACAGAAAAGGCAGGAGGCTCGACGCCGTCCCTGTTTCGGTTCTATCCGGTCACAGAGACTGTTCCGACCTGTTTACTGGGAAACAACCGCTACGTCCACCGTTACCTGAGCCATATTGCCCGCATAGTCCGTCACGGTCAGCGTCACGCTGTAGGTGCCGGGAGTCGTGGTATCCAGAGTGGACAGATCCGCCGTCACCCTGCTCTTCACGTCGATTCCGTCGGCGTCTGTCGCGGAAGCCAGGAACGAACTCCAGTCAATGCCGGAAGTCTCGGTGTTCAGAGCTACGGTCGGAAGCTCTTCCGCCGGTTCTACCGTAGGAGGCGTAGTATTGGAACCGTTATAAACGATAACTTTGATCGAAGAATTGCTGCTGTTGTCGGAGGAGTCCTTGATCGTGAGCTTCACCGCGCCGTCATACTGGCCTGGAGCCGACAGATCCAGATCCTCGCTCACCGTAATATCGTCAGCCGTAACCGTCAGAACGCCGTCCACCGTATCCTCTGCGGTAAAGTACTGCGTCCAGTCTACGGAAGCAGGATCCGTGCCGGCCTCCACCAGCGCCTCTTCCGACGTGATTGTCGGAGCGTACGTATCATGGATCTCACCGCTCTGCAGGGCCGCGGAAATGGTGTCGATCCGGTTGGTCAGTTCGGTAATGTTCGCCTTGATGGCAACGTCGTAGGAGCTCATGCCCTCCAGGCCGTACAGGGACTTGCCGAGGATCGCTTCCCACCTGGGGCTGTCCCACAGACCCATCGCATGGGCGTAGTTGGTGTTCATATGGTCCAGAATGAACGCATAGCAGTCGATCAGCTGCTGGCCGTATTCTTCATTGTAAATATCAACGCCGTAGTTCGCCAGATCAGACGCCGCCATAGCGGACGGATAATCCAGAGCGTTCTCTACGCCGCCCAGCGCCTGATAATATGTATTCCAGTAAATGATGTAGGACTGGATCGCCAGTTTGGTCTTCTCTTCGCTGACGCCCTTCAGGATCGCAACGCTGTTGCCGCCGTTGTTGCTCTGCATATAGGTAGGAGCATCCGCCGCCGCATCGTCGGGCCTCGGCCACGGAATGATACCGATGTTCTCGCCTCTGTCCGCGCAGCGGGAAGCCTCGTAACTGATCAGCCAGTTGGGGCAGTCCGTAAATACCGTGTTGCCAAGGCCGAAATCATCTCCTCCCTCTGTCCACCTGGGGGTATAACCGTCGTCATACAGGCCGCAGTCCACCAGAAGCTCCGCATCCATCAGTTCTTTGATAAACGCCACGCCCTCAATGGCCTCGTCGGAATCCGCCGCCACCTGACCGTCTACGAAAATGCCGCCGCCGTTGGCATGAATCGCTGCCAGCGCCGCGTAACGGTGATCGGTCTCATACGCCTGCATGGTATCCACTCTGGCGCCGTCCACCGCGGTGGTGTTGCCGTAATACGCCTGCACCTTGGACAGATAATCCTTGAATGTGGACCAGGTCCAGTTGCCTTCCTCGATCAGATCCATGGGATAAATGGTCTTTCCGCTCTCATCCTTCAGAGCGTCCACTTTCTCCAGCATGGTCAGATTCACGATCAGCGGGAAGTAGGTCATGCCGAACTCGTTGTTCAGCAGATAGTAGCCGCCGAACATGGGATCCTTCAGCATCCACTCATTGCCCGCAAACAGGTCTTTATACGGGGTCAGATCCTGAAGCACGTTCTGGGACAGAATGTTGGGCTCCACGCCCCCCCAGAGCAGCGCCAGGTCAACGATCGGATCGCCGGCCAGCACGCTGGTCATCAGGTCGGTCTGTACGTCAACGGGGTACTGTAAAAACTCGATCTCTACATTCAGCTGGTCCTTAACCGCCTGCAGCGCTACCAGAGCGGCCTGTCTCTTGGACTCTTCCATCGTATATTCGCCGGTCACTTCATCCGTAAAATTGGGATCCAGATCGTTCACCCAGTGCGTGCCGTAACGGATCACCACCGGCTCGGCCGATACCGTCGGGGCCGTCGTCTCCGCGGCTGCCGCCGTAGTCGCCGCCTCCGTAGCAGCTGCCGTCGTCGCGGCCGCCTCCGTCTGCTCCGCCGCAGTAGTCTGTGCCGCCGCGGTCGTCGCGGCAGTCGTGCTGCTCGTTCCTCCTCCGCCACCGCAGGCCGCCAAAGAAAGAACCATAACCGTGCTCATCGCGAGTGCCAATGCTTTCTTTTTCATGTTTTTCCTCCTTAAAAATAATTAATATGCGCAAGAAGCCCTGCGCATTGTGGGTTTCGATATATGAAACCCATTTCATACAACTTATAATAGTTATATTTTCCTAATTTGTCAATAGAAAAAAGATAGAATTCACCAAGAACCCTGTCCTTTTTTATCTGATTTTATTAAAAATGCCCTCGGGATTTGTCTGTATTATTTAAATAATTTATCGTATTACGGATTTTCTTTCCGTTTTCTTGGATTTTAGGGGGAATTTGAGCCGATTTTCAGGCAATCGGTTTCAAACATATGTTCAGACCAGCCCTCCGAACTGCCTCCCGCGGCGGGCCTGTACGTAAAAATGCACAAAAAATACGGCCTCCTGCGGGTAACTCCCGATAAAGCCGTATTGAAACCATACTGGCGCAGGGTGCGGCACTCCTGGGCGCTCTGTTCATGATTTTCTTTCCGTTTTCTTTTTTATTTCCAATGCACAGGCCGCGGGAACTGCGTTCCAAAAACACTCCTGCCTGTACGGACTGCCGGTTTCCGTCGGAACCGCACGGTTTACGGCCGGGCGCGGTCCGGGCGCGGCGGTCCCTGCCCCCGTTCTCTCTTCCCGTTCCTCATGCCTTCACGGCGGCCGTGCTCTCCCTGACGACCAGATCCGGCGTTATAAGCTGGATCCTGGAGGACGCGGTTCCATCCGCCGCCGCAATCGCCGTATCGATCAGTTTCCTCCCGAATTCTTCGTAATGATAATCCACGCTGGTCAGCGTAGGATTCAGCAGCTCTGTCAGTTCCGTATTGTCATAGCTGGCCACCGACAGATCCTCCGGGAGCCGCAAACCGTGTTCCATGGCGCTGCGCATCACCCCGGCTGCCGCGTAATCATTGATGGCAATCACCGCCGTAGGCATCCGGCTGCAGTCAAACAGCTCGTTCATCCGCTTGTAGCCTGTTTCAAAATCGTAGCCCCCGCTCCGGATGTATTCTTCCGTGTAGTCCATCTGATAATTTTTCAGAATCTGCCGGTACCTCTGCACCTTCTCAAAGGTAGCCAGAACGTCCAGCCTGCCCCCTACCAGGGCGATCTGCCTGTGTCCCAGGCCGACGAGGTGCTCCATCAGCAGGTCCATGGCTTTCATGGCGTCGATCTGCACCTGGTAGCACGTCGCGCCGTCCAGTTTGCCCGTCACCACCAGGGGAATATTGTTGGTCATCTGGTTGACCATTTCCACGTATCCCACATCGCTGACCAGGTCGTCCGCGCGGCCTCCCAGCTGAATGATCGCCCCCACCCTCTGTTCGTAAAGCATCTCCAGCTGGGTCAGCTCCTGCTCCGTCTCCCCCAGAGAATTGCAAAGCAGGACCGTATACCCCCGCTCCCTGGCCGCCAGTTCGCAGGCCACAAATACTTTCGCGTAATAGGAGTTCCGGACGTCGGCGGCAATGATGCCGATCACATGGCTCCGGGTATCCGTCAGGCTCCTGGCCATGGCGTTGGGCTTGAAATTATATTTGTTGATCAGATACTGGATCCTTTCCTTTTTCTCCGGGCGAACGTTGGCGCTGTTGGTCAGCACCCGGGAAACCGTGGCGGCGGAAACGCCCGCTTCCTTCGCAATATCGTAAATCGTGATCGTTTTATTCTCCATTTTCCTTCCCCCAAATTCCAGCCTTCGCCGCTGTCCCCCAACAGCCGCACCGCACCACAGGCGCCGCTCCGGCTCCCTGTATGTTTCTCCGGATTCCTGTGCTCCCAACAGCCGCACCGCCTCGCAGGCGCCGCTCCGGCTCCCTGCATGTTTTTCCGGATTCCCGTACTCCCACCATGCCGTCCCGCGCCATGCGGTCTCCACGGCATTGCGCTGCGGCATTTTCGCTTCCCGCAGCCCGGCCTTCGCGTCCGGCCGAGCCCGCCGCAAATACAAAAAGGCCGCGCCGCGCCAACCCTTCCCTGATCCCACACCGTCCGGATGCATCGTATTTTTTTATATCATACCAATTTCCGGTTTTCCTGTCAACACCGTCCGTCAACCGAATTCCGGCCCATCCGGCAGCCTCATTCCGCCCGTCCGCGCCGCCTCCCGCAATCCGCCAATGACGAACACGGCCATATTTTCGGAGCCGCGAATGCCCGTCCGCGCCGCCTCCCGCAGCCTGCACGGACATTCGCGCAGGCGCCGGGCGGAAACTTCCGCGCAAAGCGCCCATTCCCGGGCCGGTCCCATAGCTTCCCGCCGGAAATGGGCGTTTCCGTTTACTGAGCGCTCCGCGCTGTCTCCCCCGCGCCTCTGGGCCGGACCGCAACCGTAATATTGCAGTCCGACACATGCTCGTAATTGATATCCAGGGCATAATCCACTTCCACCCGGATCAGTTCCTCTTCTTCCTCCACCCGCAGATCCCGCGTATGCAGTCCGATCATCATCTGCCCAAACGGGGTCATATAGCAGGCCAGGTTCTTTTTATCCTTTTCAAATACCATCTGCGTGCTGGCAACGCCCTTTTTGGTGATGGAGAGGACGTCGGGCTCGATCCGGATCGTATTTTTGATGGAGCCGGAACCATCCTCCAGCAGCTCCTCATACATCAGGTAATGCTTCCCGTTCTTCCCGAAATAATCGCCCACCGTCATCATTTCCACCTCCTGCGGACCGTTTTCCGAAATCTGCGCGCCGGTGATACTGATCAGAACGTCTCGCGTCATATTGCCCTCCTCTCCGATGAATCCACGGCAAATCAAAATAACGTGCCCAAAAGAGCGGCTGCCTCCCGGCCCGGCAACGATAATGCCGGCCCGCGCCGTCAGTAATTCTCAATGTCTATCTTCTTCGTCTCTTTCACCTGCTTCGGCAGGATCGACGTGGCGAATGCGGTAAATTTCTCCGCCAGGTCGCTGACGTAAAACTGGTACTTCTCCGCGTCGTCCGCATCGCCGGCCTCTGTGGCCAGCCCCCGCTCCTCCAGAAGCGCCTTCAGCTCCAGCGCCGTCTCGTAAGCGGGATTCACCAGCGTCACATCGCTGCCCATGATCCGCCCTACCGTAGACCGGAGCAGGGGATAATGGGTGCAGCCCAGCACCAGTGTGTCGATAAACCGGCCCTTCAGCACGCTCAGATACCGGGACGCGATCTCGTCCGTGACCGAATCGTGCAGAAGCCCCTCCTCCACCAGCGGCACGAAGAGCGGGCAGGCTTTTCCCGTGACCTCGATATCCGGGTTCATCTGCTTCATAACCTCGGTGTAAATGCCGCTGCCGATGGTGCCTTCGGTTCCGATCACGCCGATCTTGCCGTTGCGGGTCGCGTGTACCGCTGTCCGGGCCCCCGCCTTGATCACGCCGAGGATCGGCAGGTCGAATTCCCGTTCCACCGTATCCAGCGCATAGGAGCTGGCCGTGTTGCAGGCGATCACGATCGCTTTTACCTGCTTCGTCATCAGGAAACGGATGATCTGCCGGGAATAACGGATGACCGTGTCGCGGGATTTGCTTCCATACGGCAGTCTGGCCGTATCCCCGAAATAAATGATCCGCTCGTCGGGCATCTGGCGGATGATCTCTCTGGCTACCGTCAGCCCGCCCACCCCCGAATCAAAGACCCCGATCGGCGCGTTTTTATCCATGGCGGCGCTCCTTCGCGTGAGCGATCAGGTTTTCCACCAGCTGCGCTTTGCTGATCCCTCTGGCCTCCCAGAGCATGGGATACATGCTGATGGCCGTGAAGCCCGGCATCGTATTGATCTCATTGAAGATCACCTGTCCGTCTTCTCTGACGAAGAAATCCACGCGGGCCAGGCCATAACCGTCCACCGCTTTAAAAATCTCCGCCGCATACCGCCGCACCGTCTCCGCCGCATCGCCGGGAAGCTGCGGGTCCACCACGGTCCGGGATTCCGCGTTATAATATTTCGCGTCAAAGTCGTAAAATTCAGCCGCGGCCAGGACCTCTCCGACGCCGGACGCCTCCACGGGCCGCATCCCGCCGCCGAATACCGCGCATTCGATCTCACGGCCCACGATCGCTTCTTCCACCAGGAT
This sequence comes from uncultured Lachnospiraceae bacterium, assembly GCA_947626915.1. Classification (GTDB taxonomy): domain Bacteria; phylum Bacillota; class Clostridia; order Lachnospirales; family Lachnospiraceae; genus UBA3402. Next base: position 13,297 of record CANQUA010000022.1, on the reverse strand, counting down.
CTTGCGGTCATGGCGCGCCGCTTCGGTCAGGGCCGCAACCAGGCTTTCCCGGTCCCTGGCCTTGCTGACGCCGCGGGAAGAACCGGCGTTGGACGGTTTCACAAAAACCGGATACTCCAGCGCCTCCTCCACTCTTTCCGCCACAGCGTCCATGTCCGACAGTTCCCGCCGCATGACCGGCACATAGTCCGCCTGCCGGATGCCCAGGCCATCCACGATCCGTTTCGTGTAGAATTTATCCATGGAGACGGCGCTCGCCAATACGCCGCAGCCCACATAGGGGATTCCGGCCAGTTCCAGCAGTCCCTGGACCGTGCCGTCCTCGCCGTAAAGCCCGTGCAGCACCGGGAAGACCACGTCGACCGGGATCTCATACCCGGACCCTGTCTTTACGGCATGGCGCGCCGCGTCTCCGTTTTCCACAAAAAATGCCGCCGCGTCCGCTTCGCCCGTCTCGCCGCTCACCACAACGCACCGCTTCGTGGCGTCGGGACTGATAACCGCGGTTATGGTTCCCTCCCGCCATTTGTCCGAGCGGATCTCTTCCACAGACCGGGTCAGCAGCCAGCGCCCTTCTTCCGTAATTCCGATCAGCAGTATATTGTATTTATCTTTATCGATCTGGTCGATCACATTCGCCGCCGACATGCACGATACCACATGCTCCGACGACTGACCGCCAAACAGTACGGCAATCGTTTCCTTCATCTGAATTTCCTCCCTGCAGGTTCTGATAATCGTGTTTAATTATACCATACCTGGTTACAATTACAATCAGAAAGGAGGATAATTTTCCATGAAACATAAATGTGAACTGACGCTCTCCGCCGTGTGCTTTCTGACGGCGCTTCTGTGTACCGTCGTCTGGCTCCGCCTGAGAAATGAGGACCTGGCTGACCGCATCTCTCCCGCGCTTCTGCGGTTCCACGTCCTGGCCAACAGCAATTCCCGCCGGGACCAGGAGTTAAAGGCCGGGGTCAAAGACCTGCTGCTGGAAGAACTGCGGGAGGCGGCCGACCAGTCCGCCCCAACCGGTACTTCTCCTTCCGACGCCGCCGGTATAAAAGCGTCTCTCTGCGAATACGTTACGCTCCATCATGAGGACCTGGAAGCCAAGGCTTCCGCCTATCTGGCCGGCCGGGACTGCCGTTACCCGGTCAAAATCGAGATCGCCCGGAGCCATTTCCCCGCCAAATATTACGGGGATATCCTGCTGCCCTCCGGTATCTACGACGCCGTCAGGGTCACGCTGGGGCAGGGCCGGGGCCGGAACTGGTGGTGCCTCCTCTACCCCCGGCTCTGCTTCCTGGACGCCGTTCACGCGGTAATTCCCGAGGAATCAAAAACAGAGCTTCAGGTCCTGCTGGATGAGGAGGACTATGAGGCTCTGACAGATACAAGGGACCGGAAGATCCGGGTGCGCTTCCGGCTGCTGGACTGGCTGCTGGGGGTCTGACCGAAATGGGTCCGAGGCCGCTGGCCGAACCGGTTCCGGGGGGGTTGACCGAAATGGGCCCAGGCCGCTGGCCGAACCGGCTCCGGAGGTTCCAGCCGAAACGATCCCGGGCCATTCCGCCCTGCGCAGATTCAGCCTGCTTTTTCGCTCCCTTTCAGGTTTCGGGAAACGGTGATTTCCTGATTATCAATGTGCTCCCGCATAGCCTCTTTCGCTTCGGCCACATGGTGAGCAGAGATCGCCCTGAAAATATTATCATGCTCCACCAGCAGGACCTGGCGTTTGTCGGCGTCCTTTATGTATTCCAGACGGTAACGGTACATTTGCTCGCGAAGATTATTCAGGATCTGAACCAGCCGGTCATTGCCGGTGCCGCGGTAGATCACGTCATGAAAGCGCTCGTCCGTCTCCGCCATCTCCATAATATCCCCATGTTCCACGGCCCGCGCGAACGCTTCCTTCGCCTCCGACAGCTCCCCGATCTGCTCCTCGCTCATCCGCTGGCACGCCAGCTCCGTCGCCAGCTCTTCCAGAGAGCGGCGAACCTCCAGCACATCCCGCAGGCTCTTCTCGGAGATCCTGGCAACCTCGGCGCCCTTGCGCGGGATCATCAGCACCAGGCCCTCCAGCTCCAGTTTCCGGATCGCTTCACGGATCGGAGTGCGGCTGACTCCCAGGCGGTCCGCCAGCTGTATCTCCATCAGGCGCTCGCCCGGCGCCAGTTCGCCTCTCAGGATCGCCTGCCGCAATGTATTGAAAACCACATCCCGCAGCGGCAGATATTCGTTCATCGTCACGTTCAGATTGTACTCCATGGCCTTCTCCATCCTTTGCTTCTCTCATTTTCTATTATACAGACTGGTCAGATACACCTGTCTGGCAAACTGTGTTCCTCTGCCGTAACGCATCCGCTCATAAGCTGCCGCCGCAGCTCTCGGATTCGAAAACAAGCCGAAAACCGTAGGCCCGCTGCCGCTCATCATCGCGTTCATCGCGCCGGTCTCCAGCATCAGCTTCCGTATCTCTTCGATCTCCGGGTGCTCCGGAACCGTCACCAGCTCCAATACATTGCCCATCCTGGACGCTATCCCGGACAAATCCTGGCTGCGGATCGCCTCCAGCATACCGTCCACGTCCGGATGCTGGTCCGCGGTCAGCCGGTCCGCGTGAAGATTTTCATACACGCTCTTTGTCGATACGCTGACCGCCGGCTTCGCGATCAGCACCTGGCACCGGGGCATAGGCGGAAGCGGCGTCAGCTTCTCGCCGATCCCCTCGCAGAGCGCCGTTCCTCTCAGCACGCAATACGGCACGTCCGCGCCGATCTTCGCGCCCCGCTGCTGCAGTTCTTCCATAGTCAGCCCCAGGCCGAACATTTTATTTACCCCAAAAAGCACCGCGGCCGCGTCGCTGCTGCCTCCTGCCATCCCCGCCGCCACCGGTATGTATTTCTTCAGCCGGATATGTACGCCGTTTGGGATCTCAAATTCCTTCATCAGCAGGGCGGCCGCCTTATACACCAGGTTGTTTTCATTGACCGGCAGATAATACAGATTCGTTTCCACCGTGATCCCCGGCTGCTCCCGGTAAACCAGATCGATCCGGTCATACAGCCCCACGGTCTGCATGATCATACGGACCTCATGATAACCGTCTGCCCGCCTGCCCAATACGTCCAGGGCCAGATTGATCTTCGCGTAGGCTCTGAGACTTAAATGTCTGATCATCGTATCTCTCCTGTCTGACGTATATTCTCCCGTCCCGCATATGCCCCGGCATCCCCTGCCGGAAACGGAGGCGCCGCTCTGCGCACATCATAACTCCCGCGTGCCCCCTAAACTTTCCGGCCCAAAACAGAAGCGCCGCTCTGCGTAATCCCCTGCGTTCTCTTTATGTATACTGTCTATTGTATATTGTATATTATATACTGCACACAGCATTTTTCAAGTCCTTTTTTCATCATGAATCGACGTTTTTCTTTTTATTAAATCTTCATTCCGTCTGATTTTATCTGCATTTCACACGGTATCCAAATTTTTTCCGGGAATTTATGAATAACTTTCCCTCTCTCATGTGAACTTTCTTTCCGGCCGGCTGTCCCGTCCGATGCGGCTGCTTTATAGAATGGAGAAAGCAAAATAAAAAGTCCCTTTGAGGCTTGTAATCCCTCAAAAGGACTTTTCTATGTGTCTTACTATGCACATTTGCCGCAAGACCTTTTCCGATCTGCCGGCTTTTCACTCCCTTTTCTGCTCTGCGCCGCTTTTCATTTAAATCTTCTCTTCTGTAGGAATCTGCTGGTTCTAACATCTTTGGCACCTCCTACATTCCTCCCGATCAGGCGCCCCTAAAACTTCCCCGTTCCTTGATTTCGCCGCCGGACTCTGCTATAATCATCCTATCACGCCGAAAGGAGGTCCTCCATGCTGACCGCAACACTCTGCGACGACAATGCGCAGGAACGCGCTTCCATAAAACGTCTCGTTCTCGACTGGTCCCGGCAGACGGGGACGGAGCTTCGCGTGTCCGAATTTTCCTCTGCGGAAGCGTTCCTGTTTTCCTGCGAGACCGCTCCCGACATTCTTCTTTTAGATATCGAAATGCAGGGAAAATCCGGCGTCGACCTGGCAAAAGAGCTGCGCGCGGGCGGCTGCCGCTCGGAGATCATCTTCATCACCTCCCACTTCGAGTTTTACGGCGAGGGCTACGAGGTCGACGCCCTGCACTATCTGATCAAGCCCGTATCTCCCCAAAAACTTTCGGAGGTACTGGACAAAGCCGCGGCGCGCCGGGCCCTGAAACCGCCGTCCATCGTCATACGGAGCGAGGGCGAGACGGTAAAACTCTGCGAAAGCGATATCCTCTACCTGGAAGCGTTCCTGCACTATGTCAGCATTTACGCCGCCGGCAGAGAATACCGCGTAAAAGAACCGCTTTCCGCGATTGCTTCCCGCCTTTCGGACGATTTCTACCGCACGCACCGCAGCTACGTCGTCTCGCTGAAAAAGATCACGCGGATCTCACGCGGTTCGGTGACGCTGGAAAACGGCGCGGAGGTTCCTCTGGCGAGAGGAAAATACGACGACATCCACCGCGCTTTTATAGAGAGGGTATAGCCTATGCTTAAAAGGACCTGGCTGAAACTGATGGAATATCAGACCGAACAATCGGAACGGCATTTAAAGGAAGTCCGCAGCATCCACACGGAGATGCGCGGCTACAAACACGATTTTCACCACCATCTGCAGGTGCTCAGCGGCTATCTCGAGGCGGGCGAGCTGGACCGCGCGCGGCAATACATCCGGGAGCTGGACGAGAAGCTTCAAAATGTCGACACGCTCCTGAAAACCGGCAACGTCTCGCTGGACGCGATCCTCTCCGCCAAGATCGCGCAGGCCAAGGCGGACGGCATCGCGGTCACGGTCAAGGTCAACGTCCCCGACCGGCTCCTGCTCTCCGACGTGGAGCTGTCCGTCATCGTCGGAAACCTCCTGGACAATGCGATCGAAGCCTGCCTTGCCGCCGGCGGCGAGAAATTTATCCGCCTGTTTATGAACATCAAGGGCAATATGCTCTACTTTTCCATGCTGAATTCCTCCGGCGGCAAACTCCCCAGATCAGGGGGCCTGTTTCCGACCCGCAAGGGCGGCGCCCACGGGCTCGGGCTGCGGCGCGCCGAAGCGATCATCCAAAAGCATGGCGGCTGGGTCAAATACAACAGCGAGGACGGCGCGTTCACATCCGAATTCCTGGTCCCCGCGATCCGATAAAATGCAATTCGTGCACGGTCCGACGCAATTCGTGCACGATTTTCTTTTTTTCGCAGAATTCATGCTACGATATCCGCACAGGCAGAGCAGATCCCACGGTTTTGCGCTTGGCCTGCCGAAAGCCCCGGAGAACTGTACCGATCCACAGTATCTTAAACCGTATGGCACACAGACCCTGGAGAGGGTCTATAAACACTACTACTTTATAATACGAGGAGATAACGGAAATGCACTCAAAAAAGGACAAACCGAAGCCCTCCCACAGTCTTCTGTCCAACGGCGTGTGGTCGGCCCGGATGCTGATCCGGCACACGCCCGCCGCGTTCCTGCTCTACGCGTTCGGCGTGCCCGTCAGCATCGCCTCCCAGTATCTGGACATTTATCTTCCGTCGCTTGTCGTATCGGAGGTCACGGCGGGACGGCCGCTTCGGCACGCGCTCCGGGCGGTCGGGGTCTGTATGCTCGCGGTCCTGATCCTGGATGCCCTGCAATCCACGTTCCTCTATCTGAAAGACGTGCAGACCGGTTTCTACCGCGGCCGTCTCCTGAGTCTGGAGGAAAAAAAGAGACTGACCATGTTCTATGAGACCCTGGAGCGCAAAGATGTGACCGACCTGAGAGAACGCGCCGAAAAAGCCACATGGATGTATAACGGCGTACAGCCGGTTTCCGACATTGTCCGGAATTTCTTCGGGATCATCGAAAATGTCCTCGGATACCTGCTTTTCGGCACGGTGATCTCCTTTGTGAGCCCGTGGCTGCTGCCGCTTCTGACCCTCTCGCCGCTGGTGCAGATCTTCGCCCGGAAGCTTTATAACCAATGGGATCTGAAAACCCGCGCCGAACGCTCGGCCAACGATACCCGGCTCTGGTACGCGCTTACCATCCCCTCCGATTTTGCGGCAGGAAAGGACATACGGATCTACAGCATGGCCGGATGGCTGCGGGAGATCGTGAAAGAGCTTACCCAAAACGACATGCGCTGGAGGCGGGAGGAGATGAAACACGCGGTCTGGACCTGGCTCCCCGAACTGTTTGTCATCCTGATCCGCGACAGCGGAGCCTACGCGCTCCTGATCTCGATGTACCTGAAAGGCGGGATGACCATCGACCGTTTCGTGCTCTATTTCGCGGCGATCTCCTCCTTCGCTGGCTGGATCGACGGATTCATCCGGTGTTTCAACGGGATGCGCGCCGTCACCAACACCATCTGCGATTTTCGTGATTATGTAAACTATCCGGAGCCGAAAGGGGAAGTCACGGCATATTCCCGCGACCACATGGAGAAAGCGCCCGAGATCCGGTTCGAACAGGTGACCTACCGCTATCCGGGCGCAGAAGAAGACACGATCAAAAATCTCAGCTTTACGCTGCGCTCCGGAGAAAAGCTGGCGCTGGTGGGCCTAAACGGCGCAGGCAAGACCACGCTCGTCAAACTCCTCTGCGGGCTTTACCGCCCCACCTCCGGCAGGATTCTGATCGACGGCGCGCCCCAGACGGAATTTGACGCGGACGATTACTACCGGCTGTTCGCGCCGGTGTTCCAGGACGTGCGCACGGCGTTTTTCTCCCTTGCGGAAACCGTCTCGGGACGCCGTCTGGAGGATACCGACACAGCGCTTGCCGAAAAATGTATGCGCGGCGCGGGACTCTCCGAAAAGCTTGACAGCCTGCCTGACGGCATTTTCACCAGGCTTGACAAGCGCTTAAACCGCGGCGGCGCCGAACTTTCCGGCGGGGAAAAGCAAAAGCTCATGCTCGCCCGGGCGCTTTACAAAGATGCGCCGGTGCTGGTCCTGGACGAGCCCACCGCCGCCCTCGATCCCATTGCCGAGAGCAATATTTATAAAAAATACAACGAAATGTGCGAGAATAAGACTTCGGTCTTCATCTCCCACCGCCTGGCCTCGACCGCGTTCTGCGACCGGATCCTTTTCCTTGACGGCGGCCGGATCGCCGAGGAGGGCAGCCATCGGGAACTTTTGAAAAAAGGCGGCCAATACGCAAAACTGTTTGAGATCCAGAGCTGCTGGTACCGGGATGATTACAAAGGAGGTGCGGAAAATGACGCTTCGTGAGCATATCCGGATCTTTGGACGCGCGGCAAAGCTGTGCCGCAGCCTGTCCAAACCCTATTTCTTCTGCGATCTTTTGAACCGGGCGCTGGACGCGCTTATCCCGTTCGTGCCGATCTATTTCTCCGCGAAGCTGATCGACGCGCTCGCGGTCCGCGCGCCCCTCGGCGTGCTGGCCGCATACGCGGCGCTGACCGTGGGTCTGGTGTTCATTTTGAAGATCGTCTCGGAACTGGCCGGCAAAAAGCGGGACATTCTGGCGAATCTTTTCTACCTCGGAGAAGAATGGAACTTCTCTGAAAAGGCGATGGAAATGCCCTACGAAGCGCTGGAAGACCCCGAAGTCTCCCGGCTGAGATTCCGCGTAAGCAGAGAAAATCAAACCGGATTTAACATCCAGCGTACCATGTGGATTCTGTGCTGGGGAGCGCAGACGGCGGTAACGATCCTGTGCTCTCTCGCGATGACCGCCTCCTTTTTCGCCATCGGAGCGGTAAGCGCTTACGTAAAGCTGGTCTTCGCTTTGGGGATCCTGCTCGTAACAGCGGTATCTGCCGTCATGTCCGCGCGCCGGCAGAACAGGACCAAGCGGTTCTGGAGCGACGCAATCGAGATAAACGCCTACGATGATGTCTACGGCGAATATGTAGGAGATTACGGCGCGGGAAAAGATATCCGGCTTTACGGTATGGCGGACTGGCTGGAAGAAAGCCATTTCCGTAGCCAAATGGAATTCTGGAACCTAAACGCCAGGATCCGCCGGCAGGATATAATAGAAACCCTCCCGGCGACGGTCCTGAACAGCCTTTTGAAATATGCGGTCTACGGCATCCTGATCTACGCGGCGCTCCTGGGAACGATCACCGTGGGCTCAATCGCGAAATACGTCTCCTGCATAACGGTTTTTATCGGCGGGGTAAACCGGCTGACCGACTGCGTCCTCCAAATGTTTGACAACAACCGCTACCTGAAGCATTATTTTGAGTACCTCGACATCCCAAACCCGATGTATAAAGGCAGCCTTACCGTTGAAAAGCGGGACGACTTCGACTACCAGGTCGAATTCAAAGACGTGAGCTTCCGCTATCCCGGCGCCGGCGGCTGGGCCCTCCGGCACGTCAGCCTGAAATTTAAGATCGGGCAAAAGCTCGCGATCGTCGGTGAAAATGGTTCCGGCAAGACGACGTTCATCAAACTGCTCTGCCGTCTCTACGACCCCACGGAGGGGGAAATATTGCTCAACGGCGTAAACATTAAAAAATACGACTACGACGAATATATGTCGATCTTCTCCGTAGTCTTTCAGGATTTTAAGCTGTTCAGCTTCAAACTCGGCGAAGTGGTCGCCTCGAGCCAAAATTACGATCCGCGGCGGGTCAGGGACTGCCTGATTAAAGCCAATTTCGGCGACCGCCTCGGCACGCTCCCGGACGGAACGGAAACCTACCTTTACAAACATTTCAGCGACAAAGGCGTGGAGATCTCCGGCGGCGAAGCGCAAAAGATCGCCCTCGCGCGGGCGCTTTACCGCGGCGCGCCGTTTATCCTCTTGGACGAACCGACCGCGGCGCTGGACCCAGTCTCGGAATATGAGGTCTACCGCAGCTTCAATTCGATCTCCGGCGAAGCGACCACGGTCTACATCTCCCACCGCCTGGCCTCCTGCCGTTTCTGCGACCAGATCGCGGTGTTTGACAACGGGCAGATCATACAGTTTGGCCCGCACGAGACGCTTTACGGCGAAAACGGGAAATACCGGGAGCTCTGGGACGCTCAGGCGGAATACTACGTGAAAGACGCGAAAAAGGCCCGCTGACAGCGCGGCGCTATGGCCCGGTCGCGCCGCTGCCATGGGCCAAACGCCGCATGGGCAAAGACCGGCAGACCAGCCCAAAATCCCGCCGCGCTGTCAGCGGGCCGCGCCGTCCCATCCTGCCGCCAGCCGCAGCTTCTCTGCCCGCGTCATCCGCTTGATCGCCGCCTCCCGCCGCATGGCCTCCGCTCTCGTCGCGAACGCTTCGAAGTAGACCAGCTTCACCGGGCGGCGGCTCTTCGTATATTTCGCGCCCTTGCCGCTGTTATGGGCCTCGACGCGTTCTTCCAGACGGTTTGTCCAGCCGCAGTACAGGGTGCCGTCCGCGCACAGCAGCAGATATGTATAATTCATCCTTGGTTCTCCGTTCCAATTTATTTCCGCGGGCGGCGGGCGCAGCGGCAGCCCTGTCCATCACCTGCTGCGGAATGTCGGGCTTTCATCCGGCTTTCGCTCAAGCGCAGGCCGCCTCCGACGATCCCCGCGCCTGCCTCTCCCGCCGGCCGCATCCCGGCGCTTTCCATATCCCGGTTATGTAGACGCCGCCGCGCTTGCAGGACGCGGCGCCGCCCAGGTTGCCCTGATCTATCTGAAGCACCAGCTGGATGCGGTCACGGTACTGTCGATATTCATTGAACCTTATAGTCTATTATATCCCGCAATCCGTTTTTTGTGCATCCAGCTTTATCCTTTTTCTGATATTTTTTCGCGGGAATTTCCGCGGCGGCGCGATAACGGCCGGCTGCGGGGTCTTTCCGGCCTGTTCCCATTTGCTTTTGTCCGCTTTCATCCCTAAACCACCCTGCTGCTTCTTTTTCAGGCAATTTCTCTCCGGACCGCCCCGGATACTTCTTCCTCAGCCCTCCCCATCTGCTTCACATCCCGGCCACTTCTTTCATCAGGATCAGCCGGTCGCCCGCCCGCAGCTTCTCGTCCGTCAGCTCGTTGGTCTTCATCACGTTTCCGCGGGTCGTATGGAACCGCTTTGCGATCTCCCACAGCGTATCGTGCGGCTGAACGATATAGCCTACGATTCCCGGCAGGGCCTGCAGCTTCTCCATATCCGGCGGTGCTTCGGCAATGCTCTCGATCACCGGCTCGCGGACCGGCTGCAGCACCAGAAGATCCAGATTCACGACCGCTTTGACCTCCACCACGCCGCTGCCCATCATTACCACCGTCAGCTGTTCCAGGCCCGCGTTCAGCTGGTGGACGCTTTCCTCATTCGCCCCCGGCGCCTCCGCCATATACTCAAACGGGATCGGCTCCACGACGGCCCGCACCGGCTCGATGTCGTCGGACGTCATATATAATAAAGAAACATCCAGCACGCCGCCGATATTGAACCCATCCTCCCTGACCTGCACCTCGTCGATGCGGACGGCCGCGTCGTAATGGCAGACCTGGAGAATGCGCTCGCCGCCGCCCAGATCCAGCTTTTCCGAAATCCTGCATTTCCCCGTATTCTTCGTCAGCAGCCTGTCAAAACAGACCTCCCCCATTTTCAGGCTGATCTCCCGGTCCGTGGCGTAGAGATCGCCGAGCAGCATGAGCGGCTGTTCCTCGTAAAGCTTCATATCCAATTCCAGCACCGCGTCCAGCTCCAGATCCCGCATTTCCCCGTCATAATCCGGCTTCGCTTCCATATCCTTGTGGACCAGGCGCACGCCGATGGACGGCGTCATGCCCTCCGCCGACTCCGGCAGCTCCACCTCCCCGGAAAACGGAACCGCCTCCTCCATCCACTGCATCGGCGTGTTCTCGCCCTCCCCCTGATAGATCAGGAAAACGATCAGCGTCCCCTCCACATGGACCTTGCCGTCCAGCGGCTTGGCGGACACGCCCCGCAGCTTGATTTCATTCCAGATCATCTGCTCGATGCTGGGCCTGCTGCCCGTCAGAGAGATGTCCTCTTTTATGCGATATGTATCCTTGCGCCGTACGGCAATGGAGGCCACCTCCGTATCCCTCTTCAGCACCTCCGCGCCCGCGCCGCCGTCCGGTGCCACGTCCACCGCCGCCTCCGCGTCATAAAGCATCTCCGTCCGAACCTTCAGCGTCACGATCGCTTTCACGCTCAGCTTCCGCGAATTGATCATCCCGGCGCTCAGATCCTCCAGCTCCCACGCCACGCTGACCTGATCCTTCTCTTCCAGATCCGGCACATTGATCGGCTCCTCGAACGGAATGGACCCGGCCAGCGTCTGCAGCCCGCCCTCCGGTTTCCGGTACAGCACCTGGAACGCCAGCTTGCCCTTCACCGTCACTTTCTCCCCCTGGTTCTTCACCGTTTCCATCTGGATATCTCCCGCCGCCATGATCACCTGCTCCACGTCGTCCATGGTATCCGGAACGATGAAATCATCGTCCAGGGTGATCTGCACCGCCGCGTCGTGTTTCCAACGGTTCATATGAATATTTTTCTTAATTAATTCCAGCATTGTCCGCACCCACCTGTCTTCCCGACTGCTTTTTTATCAGTTTATGTAAGCGCAGCGCCGCTTATGACTCTCAAAAATGGGACTATTCTCGGAAATACTCTTGATTTTCAAATTTCATCCCGCTAAACTAGGTTACATAACGCATTGAACGGGAAAGCGATTCCCTCTCTTTTTACAAAGGATAACCATATATGACTAACCATAAATCCGGACGGCCCGCTCCTTCCGACGCCGCCCGCCAGGATTCCGTGACCGAACAGATGCTCGCGGATTTCCGGGCCTATCTGCAGCGGCGGCAGCTGGCCGAAAGCACCATTCACGCCTATCTTTACGGTGCGGAGCAATTTTTAACCCTGTATCCGGCGATTAATTTTAATAATCTGCAGCTTTACAAATGCTATCTGCTGGAACATTATAAACCGCAGACCGTCAATCTGCGTATCCGGGCCATGAACTGCTTTATGGAATCCCTGCACATGACCGATTCCCGCATGACCATGGTGCATATCCAGCAAAAATCATTCCTGGAAAACGTCATCAGCCAGGCCGACTACGAATACCTGAAGCGCTGCCTGCTGCGGGACGGGGACTACCTCTATTATTTCATCATCCGCGTCATGGCCACCACCGGCATGCGGGTCAGCGAGCTGGTGCAGCTCAGGGCTGAGGACGTCCGGCGCGGCTACATGGACCTGTACTCCAAGGGCAATAAATCCCGCCGGGTCTACATCCCTGTCCGCACCCGCAAGGAATGCCTGGCCTGGCTGCGCCGCATCCGGCGTACCAGCGGCTTCATTTTCCTGAACCGTTTCGGCGATCCGCTGACGCCGGCCGGCATCCGCGGCCAGATGCGCAAATTCGAGGGACGCTACGGACTGGAAGCGGCGGTCCTGCACCCTCATTCTTTCCGTCACCTGTTTGCCAAAAACTTCATCGAGATCTGCGGGGATATCTCCATGCTCTCTGATATCCTGGGACACGAAAACATTGAAACCACCCGCATTTACCTGCACCGCAGTCCCTCAGAGCAAAAGCAACTTGTCAATCGCATCGTAAACTGGTGAACTACTATGATGACAGCTAGACAGGAGGCATCCCTCCTGGATTTTGAGACCTACCTGAAGAAGAAAAATCTTTCCGGAAACACGGTCACGGCCTATCTCGGCAGCGTCAGGCTCTATTTTTCCATGTACCGGGTCCTGTCCGTTGAAAATCTCGGCCGTTTCCGCGGCTATCTGATCTCCCATTACCGTCCGGCCACCGTCAACCTGCGGGTTCACGGGCTGAACCGCTATCTGCGTTTTCTCCTGGAACAGGATGAGGAAGCCTGGATGGAATTCAAGGACTTCCGGCTGATCTCGGTAAAACTCCAGAAAACGTCGTTTACCGACGCCGTAATCTCCAACGAAGACTACGAAATCCTGAAGCAGCGTCTGAAGGAAGACGGAAACGACCTGTGGTACTTCATCGTGCGTTTCCTGGGCGCTACCGGCGCGCGGGTCAGCGAGCTGGTGCAGATGAAAGTGGAACACCTGCGGCTGGGTTACCTGGATCTGTATTCCAAGGGCGGCAAACTGCGGCGGGTCTATTTTCCCGACGCGCTGTCGGCGGAAGCGCTGGCCTGGTGCGAACGGGAAGGAAAGAAAAGCGGTTTTTTATTTGTCAAATCGAGTAGGACGGATTCTCTCCGCCCTCTCACACCACCAGTACATGCCGTTCGGCATACGGCGGTTCAACATAAC
>CANQUA010000021.1 GCA_947626915.1 uncultured Lachnospiraceae bacterium | reverse complement strand
TGTACGCCGCCGCCCGCCATCGAGCAGAGTTTTTACACCTAATTGGGGATGAAACAGCTCATGGCGGGCGGCGGCGCTGCCCTCATATCGGCATCACGCTGGCGCCCCTGCTCTCCGGGCGGTTCGGTTGATGCGGGAGTCTGTGCGGACGCCTCGGGTGGGGAGAATTTCCAGATCACGCCGCCCCGGACGTCCGTAAACTCGATTTCCTTTGCTCTCAGCCCCTCGCGGGATGCGGTTGTCTTTGACAAAATCTTTCGCTTTTTTGGCCTCGAAGCGTTTTATGACGGGCGCGTCGATGACCGGGCGTATGGGTTTGGAACGCCCTTTTTTATGAGCGGCGGAATTATACCAATACAGGGTTCGGTCATCCTTTCTGCCGGGAAGCTTTTTCGGCCAGGTACCGCTCCGCCGAAGCCACCGCGTTGGCCCCGTCCGCCACGGCCGTCACGATCTGGCGCAGGGCCTTGGTGCGCACATCTCCGGCCGCGTAGATACCGGGCACGGAGGTCCTGCCGTCTTCCCCGGCCGCGATATAGCCATGCTCCAGCTCCACCAGCCCCTCAAAGATCTGACTGTTGGGCACGATCCCCACGGCGATGAAAACGCCCTGCACCGCCAGCGCGGAGGGTTCGCCGGTCTTTACGTTTTTCAGGGTCAGACGCTCCACCTGGCCGTCCCCCTCGATCTGCTCCGCGACAGTATCCCAGACCATTTCCACATTCTCCAGGCCAAGCAGCGTCTCCTGCAGGCTCTTCGCCGCCCGCAGCTCGTCCCGGCGGTGGATCACGTAGACCTTCCGGCACATCCGGGCCAGGAAGATCGCGTCCTCGACCGCCACATCGCCGCCGCCCACCACGGCCACGTCCTTCTGGCGGAAGAAAGCCCCGTCGCAGGTCGCGCAGTAGGACACGCCCATGCCGGCCAGCTCCTCCTCTCCCGGTACTCCCAGTTTCCTGTGAGCCGCGCCGGTCGCCAGGATCAATGCTTTTGCCGCGTAGGTCTGTTCCTCACAGACCACCAGGTTCCGGTCCGCCTGACGCTCGACGCGCACCGCCCGGTCCACAACGAAACGCACGCCCAGCTTCTCCGCGTGTTCCCGGAATTTTTCAGCCAGATCGAAGCCGTTGATGCCCGGCAGCCCCGGATAATTGTCCACCTCGTAGGTATTGATCACCTGGCCGCCGCTCACATATTCTTTCTCAATGACCAGCGTATCCAGCCTGGCACGCTCCGCGTAAATGCCCGCCGCCAGACCAGCGGGGCCGGAACCGATGATGATCAGATCGTATAATTTGTCCATCGTTTGTCTCCTTTTCTCATTCACTTCATCTTTTTACGAATCATTGTCCCGAATCGCTTATGATTCTATCATAAAGCGTCGGACGGCGCAAGGGGCAGGCGCGCTCGGATCCGCCATCCGCAATTCCCTTAAGAAGCTTTGCATACCGCTCCGTATTTGCTGAAAACAACTCTATCCGGGGATTTGCCTGCCGGCAGCGGACGGGCGGCAGGCACAGGGAACCGAGGGACCAAGGGTTTTCGCCCGCCCGCCATTTGCAGAAGGCTCTGAGGAAACCGGCAATGCCGCGCACCGTGACGCCAAGCCTTGCATTTTCCGTCCCGGCGTGCTATCATAATAATGCTCTGAATCACCGAAGACGCGCGGAAACGCCGGGGTGAGGGAAATGTCAGGAACGTCCGGGTGAGGGAACTGTCGGAATCGCCCGGAGGCGGGAACTGCCGGAAACATCCGAAGCCCGCCGCGTTCAAACATCCCGGGAAAGGCAGAGCAGAAAACGTCAGACAGGAGGACGCCGCGCTATGGCGGAAGGGACCGTGCTGGTGACCGGCGCTTCCCGGGGAATCGGGAAAGCCATCGCCCTGCGATTTGCGAAAGAACATTATAACGTAGCCATCAGCTGCCTCCGGAATACACGGCGGCTGGAAGAGACGAAAGCGGAGATCGAGGCGCTCTGGGCGCAGGAAAGCCGGGCGTCCGGTCCGTTTCCCGGCGCCGCCTGCGGTTCTGCAGCGTCCGGCGAAAAGACGGTCCCGGCCTGTCTCGCTTACACCGGCGACATGGGCGACATGACCTGCTGCCGGGAGTTTTTCGACCGGGTCACGGAGCGGTTCGGCCAAATCGACGTACTCGTCCACAACGCCGGCGTCTCCCACATCGGCCTGCTGCAGGACATGACATGCGAAGAATGGGACCGGGTGATCCGCACGAACCTGACCGCGGCGTTTTATCTGTGCAAGCTGGCGGTCCCCGGCATGGTTTCCCGGAAGAGAGGGAAGATCATCCATATCTCCTCGGTCTGGGGCTGTGTGGGCGCGTCCTGCGAAGCGGCCTATTCCGCATCCAAAGGCGGACTGAACGCGTTTACGAAAGCGCTGGCCAAAGAACTGGCTCCCAGCGGGATCCAGGTCAACGCGGTGGCCTGCGGCGCGATTGACACGGAGATGAATCATTTTCTGAATGAAGAGGAACTGGAGGATCTGACGGATCAGATCCCCGCCGGACGCCTGGGGACAGCGGAAGAGGCGGCGGAGCTGGTCTGGCAGCTTTCACAAGCAAACGCCTATCTGACCGGACAGGTCATAGGTCTGGATGGAGGTTGGATCTGATGCCTACAACATATACTCACTACCGTTTTGGAATCGACGTATACAAAAACCTCCCCCGCAGCCTGCGGGAGGAGATCAAACCCTACCTGGGGCTTTACTGCATCGGTCTTCACGGACCGGATATCCTGTTTTACTATAAGGCCCTGCGCAAAAATTTCGTCAATGAGACCGGATTCGGGATGCACGCGCGCCCCGGCTTCGAATTTTTCGAACGGGCCGAGGATCTTTTGGGCCATGTTCCCACGGAAGAAATCGGGCCGTCCATGGCGTATCTCTATGGCTTTATGTGCCATTTTGCCCTGGACAGCACCTGTCACCCCTACGTCGGAGCCACGAGCCGCGAAACGCCCCTCTCCCACAATGCCATCGAATCAGAGCTGGACCGGCGCTTCATGACGGAGGACGGCTATGACCCGCTCCGCTTCTGCCCCATCCGGCACCTGAAAGCAACCAGAGCGAACGCCCGCGTGATCGCCTATTTCTTCCCTGACATCACGCAGAAGCAGATTCTGCACGCCCTCCGCTCCCAGCGCCGGGATCTGAAGCTTCTGGCCCCGAAGGGCAGACTGCTCCGCCGCTGCCTGATGACGCTCATGCGGCTGGTCCATTGTCCCAGAAGCATCCACGACATGGTCATCACGCCCGCCGCGCTGCCGGGGAGCGAGCCGGTCTGCGCGGAACTGCTCCGTCTGTACGAGACAGCCATTCCCTTCGCCGTGGAACTGATCGGGAATTTCCGGGCTTACACGGAAGGGACCACGCCCCTGGACCCGCGCCTGGACCATACGTTTGGAGAAACGTAACCCACGGAAAAACCATGCTGTTACAAACGCGCCCGGAGGCCGTTTTGCGGAATGATCCCGCCCAAACATCTCCCGGCGCGTTTTTCTTTTCCCGCGGCGGTCACTCCACCGTCACCGATTTTGCCAGATTCCTGGGCTTATCCACGTCCAGCCCCTTGCCCAGCGCCACGTAATATGCCAGCAGCTGCAGAGGCACGACGACCAGGCTGGCAGCAAAACATTCCATGGTCCTGGGGACGTAGATCGTATAATTGGCCACGTCCTCCATGCTGTAATTGCCGTAGCTGGTCACGCCCAGCACGTAAGCGCCGCGGCTTTTGACCTCGACCATGTTGCTGACCAGCTTTTCAAACAAGGCGTTCTGGGTCGCCACCCCGACCACCAGGATGCCGTCCTCGATCAGGGAGATGGTGCCGTGCTTCAGCTCCCCGGCCGCGTACGCCTCGGAATGGATGTAGGAAATCTCCTTCAGCTTCAGCGATCCCTCCAGAGAAGAAGCGTAGTCCAGGCCGCGGCCGATGAAGAAAATGTCCTTGCTGTGGGAGAATTTGTTCGCAAACCACTGGATCCGCTCCTTTTCCTCCAGGATCCGCTCGATTTTATCGGGGAGCCGCAGAAGCTCCTGCGTCATGGCCGCTTCCTTCTCCGCGTCCACCAGTCCCCTGGCCCGGCCAAGGGCGATAGCCAGCAGATAGACCGCTGCCAGCTGGGTGCTGTAGGCCTTCGTCGTGGCGACGGAGATCTCGGGTCCGGCCCAGGTATAAAACACGCTGTCTGCCTCGCGGGCAATGGAGCTGCCGACCACATTCACGATGGCCAGCGTTTTCAGACCGCGGCTTTTCGCCTCCCGAAGCGCCGCCAGGGAATCCGCGGTCTCGCCGGACTGGCTGATCACCACCACAAGCGTATCCTTTTCCAGCAGCGGGTCGCGGTAGCGGAATTCGCTGGCCAGATCCACATCCACGGGGATCCGGGCCGTCTGCTCGATCATATAGCGGGCCGTCATGCACACATGGTAGGCGGAACCGCAGGCGGCCATCTGCAGGCGGCGGATCTTCGCCAGCTCCGCGTCGTCCCATCCCAGTTCCTCCAGAACCACATGTCCGTCCCGGATCCGGGGATTCACAGTATCCCGCACCGCCTTCGGCTGCTCGTAGATTTCCTTCAGCATAAAATGGGCGAAACCGCCCTTTTCCGCCGCTTCCGTGTCCCAGTCGATCTGGGTGAAGCGTTCCTGTATTTCCTCCCGGTCCACGTTGTAAAACCGGATCGCATCCGCGGACAGGCGCACGATTTCCAGGTTCGGCAGGAAGCACACGTCCCGGGTATATTTCAGGATCGCCGGCACGTCCGACGCGATAAAATTGCCCTGCTCCGAACGGCCCACGATCAGGGGACTGTCCTTGCGCACCGCGTAAATCTCGCCGGGGCGGTCCAGAAACAGGATTCCCAGCGCGTAGGAACCCCGGATATGGAACATCAGCCTGCTGATGGCCTCAATGGGATCCTTCTCGTAATATTTGTCCAGCAGATGGGCCGCCGTCTCCGTGTCCGTGGAAGAGACGAACGAATATCCTTCCCGGATCAGCTTTTCCCGCAGCGTCTGGTAGTTTTCGATGATCCCGTTGTGAACCACCGCCACCCGCTTGTTTTTGGCATAATGAGGATGGGAATTGACCACGGACGGTTCCCCGTGGGTGGCCCAGCGGGTATGGCCGATCCCGCAGCAGCCGGGCACGGACCGGCCGTCGTCCGTCATCTCCCGCAGCACCTTCAGCCGGCCTTTTGCCTTTACGATCTCAATGGACGGCTCCCCGTCCCCATTCACGCCGGAAACTGCGATGCCCGCCGAATCATAGCCGCGGTACTCCAGCTTTTCCAGGCCCTCCAGCAAAACGGGGGCCGCCTGCTGATAACCGGCAAAGCCTACGATTCCACACATTCTTTACGCCTCCTGATGACCTCTTTCGATAATGGTACGGACCACGCTGTCCACATATTCCCGGCATTTTTCCTGGGTATCCGCCTCCACCATGACGCGGATCACAGGCTCGGTGCCGCTCTCGCGGACCAGGATGCGCCCTTCGTCGCCCAGCGCCTCCGCTACGCGGCTGACCGCCGCCTGCACGGCCGCGTCCTCGCGGGCGGCTTTTTTGTCTTTCACGCGGACATTCTTCAGGACCTGCGGATAGGTAACCACCGGCTCCGCCAGCTTGCTCAGGGGCTGCTTTTTCTCCAGCATAACCTCCATCATCTTGATCGCGGTCAGAATCCCGTCGCCGGTGGTCGCGTATTTCCGGAAAATGATATGGCCGGACTGCTCTCCGCCGATCCGGTAATTGTTGGAAACCATGTTCTCATAAACGTACTTGTCGCCGACCGCGGTTTTTTCGTACTCGATGCCGACCGCGTCCAGCGCCTTGTAAAGGCCGAAATTGGACATGACCGTGGTCACGATCTTGTTGCCCACCAGCTTGCCGCGCTGCTTCATATAGAGGCCGTAGATATAGAGAATTTTATCTCCGTCCACCACGTCCCCGTTCTCATCCACGCACAGGCAGCGGTCGGCGTCGCCGTCAAAGGCGAACCCGATATCCAGCTGATTTTCCTTCACAAATTTCTGCAGATTTTCAATATGGGTGGAACCGCAGCCCTCGTTGATATTCAGGCCGTCCGGCTCGTTGCCGATCACGTAGGTTTTGGCCCCCAGCGCGTCAAACACGCTCTTGGCGATCATCCAGGCGCTGCCGTTGGCGCAGTCCAGCCCCACCCGCTTGCCGGCGTAGGAACGGGTCGCCAGGGAGATCAGATAGCCGATGTAGCGGTTCCTGCCGATGGCGTAATCCACAGTGCGGCCGATCTTCTCCTTTTCCGCGAAAGGAACCTCTCCGGAATAACCGTCCAGATACGCCTCCACCTTCATGATCGTATCCTCATCCATTTTTTCCCCGTAATAATTAATCAGCTTGATCCCGTTGTCATAGTAGGGGTTGTGGCTGGCGGAAATCATGATGCCGCCGTCGAAATCCTCGGTGCGCACCACATAGGACACGCTGGGCGTCGTTGTAACATGCAGCAGGTAGGCGTCCGCTCCGGAAGCCGTCAGCCCCGCCGCCAGGGCGTATTCAAACATATAAGAAGAGCGGCGGGTGTCCTTGCCGATGACTACCTTGGCCGGTCCGCTCGCTCTCTTCTGCCCGTAATACCACCCCAGAAATCTGCCGGTCTTATAAGCGTGCTCCACATTCAGCACTACGTTGGCCTCCCCGCGGAAGCCGTCCGTTCCAAAATATTTTGCCATATTATCCTCCCTTTCCAGATACTCTTTTTATTCTATGATCCAATGACGCTTGAAGCGCTTCCGGCCGGCTGTGCCGGGTTCCTGCGTATGACGCGCGACCCGGCCGGTGCGCATGGTTCTATCCTTTCAACCGCCGCCTGCCTGTACCGTTTCCTCTGTTATATGGCACACGGCTGACCGGCGACCCGGTTCTGCTCTTTCAACCGCCGTCTGCCTGTACCATTTTTTCTGTTATATGGCGCCCGGCCCCGGCTCTTTCCGCACGGCTCAGCGCTTTCCGGAAGACGGCGCAATCAGTTCTCCGATCAGGAAAACGGCCGCGCCGATCAGGATGCAGACGTCCGCAAGATTGAAAATGATTTCCCGGATCTTTTTGACGCGGACATTCAGATAGTCCACTACATATCCCCGTTTAAAGCGGTCGTAAAGGTTGCTGGCGGCGCCTCCCAGCACGAAGGCCAGCCCCAGCTTCTGCAGCCTGTCTCCCTTTTTGGGCAGGAGCCACAGAAAAATCCCCGCAGCCGCGCCGGCCACCGCCAGCGGAAGCTGCTTCACCAGTTCCGGATAGTTCGCCAGCCGTCCGAACGGCAGGCCCGGATTGTGCGCTTTATAAAGGACCACGCGGCCGCCCGTACCGTCCAGCTCCTTCGGGAACGCGTCGTTCTCTGTTTTCTCGATCGTATCCTTGATTCCCAGATCAATCAGCAGAATCGCGGCAATCAAAGCCAAAAAAAGCATAGCTGCCCCTCCTTTCTTACTCCTATCATCATACACTAAATATCTTTTTCCGTCCAGTCAGTTTTCATTCCTTTTTGCATATAATAATTCCAGAGGATTTTTTGAACGCAGAAACGGGGGTACTATGATCGAACGCGCACAAATGGCGGTCGGGCAGGACTACGGCGATTTCATTTACCGGCATGGGAACAGCAGCCTGTCTGATCTGGAGAAGCTGGCAGGAAACGGGTGCTTCAGTTATGTGGACCAGGAATTTGCCATTTTCCATGAGCCCCTGAGCGAACTCCAGGCAATCACGCCCGACAATTTCCCCTACTCCGTCATACCGGCTCTCTACGGTCTTCTGGACAACAGCAGCATGGAGGAATCCGGCGTTCTGAACACTTTCCGGCAGCCGTCGCTGAATACCCGCGGAGCCGGAACGATCATCGGCTTCATCGACACAGGCATTGATTATCAGAATCCCCTGTTCCGCAATCCGGACGGCAGCACCCGCATCCTCGGCCTCTGGGACCAGACCCAGGAGGGGGAGGGTTTCGAAGTCTACATCTCCAACGATTTCCCTCTGCGCTTCCTTTACGGCCGGGAATATCTGGAAGACGCCATCAATGAAGCTCTGCGCTCCGGCGATCCCCTAAGCGCCGTTCCTTCCGTGGACAGCGTCGGACACGGTACGTTCATGGCCGGAATCGCGGCCGGAGGAGAATCCGCGGACGGGAGTTTCACCGGGGCGGCCCCTTCCTGCTACCTGGGCGTCGTCAAACTGAAACCGGCCAAGGAATACCTGCGCAGCTTTTACCGGATCCCGGAAAATGCCGCGGCGTTCCAGAGCAGCGACATCATGATGGGGATCACCTGGCTGCTGGGCCTGGCTTACCGCTACGAAATGCCCCTGGTCATCTGCCTGGGGGTCGGTTCCAACCAGGGCGGACACGACGGTTCCTCCCCTCTGTCGCAGGTGATCAACCGCCTGCAGATCTTTCCCGGCGTTTCGGTAGTCTGCGCTGCCGGCAACGAAGCGGGGTGGCGGCACCATTATATCGGCCGCATTTCGGATTCCGACGCCTATGACGAAGTGGAACTGCGGGTGGGCGAACAGGAACGCGGCTTCGATGTGGAACTGTGGGCCAGTCCGCCGGAAGTCTATACGGTAGGCTTCGTCTCGCCAACAGGAGAATCCATCGACCGGATCCCCCTGCGCACCGGCGAGAATACGACCGTCCGTTTTCTCCTGGACCAGAGCGCCGTCACCGTATTCTACGAGGCCGTCACCGGCGGGCAGACCAGCTATCTGGCCTTCCTCCGGTTCATCGATCCGTCCCCGGGTATCTGGCGCATCCGGGTCTACCCTACGGTAACGATCACCGGCATCTACCATATGTGGCTGCCGATTCACGGCTTTGTCCGGGATGACACGGTATTCCTGCGCGCGGATCCCTTCACCACGGTCACCTCGCCGGGCAACTCTCCTTTCGCGATCACAGCCGGCGCTTACAACCACCTAAACGACAGCCTTTACATCCACTCCAGCCGGGGATACACCAGAGACGGCCGGATCAAGCCCGATCTGACCGCGCCGGGCGTCGGCGTCTACGGCCCGGGCGTTTCATCGGTTCCCGGCGTCTTCCCGATGGAACGCATGACCGGCTCGTCCGTGGCGGCGGCCCACACGGCGGGCGCGGTCGCGGATCTTTTTTCCTGGGGATACGTAAGCGGCAACGACCCCTACATCAACAACAACACCGTGAAGGCTTTTCTGACCCGCGGCGCAAAAAGAAATCCAAGCTACACGTATCCCAACCGCGAATGGGGATACGGTACCCTGGATCTGTATCAGTCTTTCTTATCGCTGCGGAACTGAGCCGCGCAGAAATGAAACGGCAGCGCTTTCCGGCAGAATCGGTCCGCCTGACGCCGCGCCGATTCCGGTTCCGTCAACCGCGCATCTCGATCCGCGGCCCGCCGCTTTTTTCCAGATAACTCCGGGTAATAACCACTGTGCCGATGCCCGGATCCTTCGGCACCTCGTACATGATATCCAGCATGATTTCCTCCAGGATCGCCCGCAGGGCACGCGCTCCCGTCTCCCGCTTCAGAGCCTCGGCGGCGATCCATTCCAGCGCGTCGTCCTCGAAGACCAGCTTTACCTCATCCAGGGCCAGCAGTTTGACGTACTGCTTCACGATGGCGTTCTTCGGCTCTTTCAGAATCTTCACCAGCATGGGCTCCGTCAGTTTCTTCAGCGTCACGACAATAGGAAGCCTGCCCAAAAACTCCGGGATCATGCCGAATGTCCTCAGATCGCTGTTGGAAACGTGCTGCAGGATATCGGCATCCTCGTCATAACGGTCCCGCAGCTCAGCGCGGTAGCCGATGGAAGCGGATTTGTTCAGGCGCTCCCGGATGATGCGCTCCAGATCCGGGAACGCTCCGCCGCAGATAAAGAGGATCTGGTCCGTATTGACCGTCGCCATCGGGGACAGGGCGTTTTTCTGGTTGGTGCCCACGGGAACCTCCACCAGGCTCCCCTCCAGCAGCTTCAGAAGCTCCTGCTGCACCGACTCGCCGCTGACGTCCCGGGTGTTGGTATCCTTCTTTTTCGCGATCTTGTCGATCTCGTCAATGAACACGATGCCGTGCTCCGCTTTCTCCACATCGTTGCCGGCGGCCGCCAGCAGTTTCGAGATCACGCTTTCGATATCATCGCCGATGTAACCCGCCTCCGTCAGAGACGTAGCGTCGGCAATGGCCAGCGGCACGTCCAGGATCCGGGCCAGCGTCTTCACCAGATAGGTCTTGCCGCTGCCGGTGGGGCCGATCATCAGGATATTGGACTTCTCGATCACCACGTCGTCGCTGCCGTCCTTACGGTTTTCCTGGTCGAACACTCTCTTATAATGGTTGTAGACCGCCACCGAAACGACCTTTTTCGCCTGCTCCTGGC
This sequence comes from uncultured Lachnospiraceae bacterium, assembly GCA_947626915.1. Taxonomy (GTDB): domain Bacteria; phylum Bacillota; class Clostridia; order Lachnospirales; family Lachnospiraceae; genus UBA3402. The sequence continues at coordinate 32,671 of CANQUA010000021.1, read as the reverse complement.
CGATGACATACTGATCCAGGGACGCCTTGATCTTGTGCGGCGGCGGAACGTCCCGGATATCGAACGAAGGCCGGCTCTCCGCGGTCTTTTTCCGGATCCTCTGCTTTTCCGGGATCGGCGTCTGGGGAATATTCAGATCTTTAAAATCATTGAGATTCAGGTTCATATAAGGCATATTCTGGATCTTCGAAAAATCGATGCCGCCCTTTATAACCATATCGAACGCTTTCTGCATACAGTCGTGGCAGAGGCACATATTGCCCGGCATATCAATCATCGGCCCCGCCTTGCTCTCGGTACGGCGGCAGACATAGCAGATCTTTTCATACGGATCATTTTTGCTTTCCGTATCTTTCTTTTCGATTTCCGTGTTGTTTATGTCTTTTTCGTCCAAATTCTCTCTCCTGTTCCCGGGCCGCCGCAGAACCCAGACGGCCCCCGACGGTTCCCGCAGCCGCGATCCTCTCTTTTCTCTGAGAAAATCCGCAGCCGCAGAAGCCGCCGGGGGCAAACAACAGATCCTGTTTACAGCGCTCCCTGATTTATATGTCTATATACCGGACCGCATTCGGCCGGTCCGGCGCCTGCCGCAGCCTGCGCCGCTTTATCCGTTATTGACTGTTTCCCGTCCGCCCAGCGTGATCGTGATCGTGCGCTCCACGTACTCACCGTTCTCCAGGGATTTCACTACGATCTCCACGGTCTCGCCTTTCTTGTAATATTTCAGCAGATCCTGCAGGCTGGAATAGGTGCGGATGGTCTGTCCGTCAAATTTGACGAGCACGTCTTTCTCCCGCAGATCGGTCTTGGAAGCCGCTCCGCCCTCAACGATGCGCACGATATAGACGCCCGCCGGGATGCCGAACTGCTGCTCCATCGTACTGTCTACGGTAATGCCCTGGATGCCCAGGTATCCGGCCTGGTCCTCCTCGACCTGCTCTCCGCTGCGGCGCACCATCAGCGTATCAATGACGCCCTGCGCCTGGGAGATCGGGATCGCGTAGCCCATGCCTTCCACATCCGTATCCGTATATTTCGCTTCGTTGATACCGATGACCTGTCCCTGCATGTTCAGCAGCGCGCCGCCGCTGTTGCCGGGGTTGATCGCCGCGTCCGTCTGAAGCAGGTTCCGGCTGGTGCTTCCGTCTACCGTCACCTCACGGTTCAAAGCGCTGATATAGCCTACGGTCACGGCCTGGCCGTATCCCAGAGCATTGCCGATGGCGATTACGCCCTGGCCTACCTTCAGCTCGTCCGAATCTCCCAGCTCGGCGATGGAGATCTTCTCCAGCGTCTCCGCGGGAATGGTATTCAGCGGCACCGCCACGACCGCCAGATCGCTCTCGGAATCGGTCCCCTTGATCGTCGCTTCCACTTCTGTATCGTCAATAAATACCACCGAAGTCTCCGTCGCGTCCTCGACCACATGATTGTTCGTCACGATCAGCAGATCCGTCTCGTTCTGCCCGACAATGATACCGGAACCGGCGCTGGGCACCTCGTAGGTCTGGCTGCCGCCGAACCACGGATTAATATTCTCGTAACGGGTCATGTTGTTGATCGCCACCACCGACGGCATCACATCCTCTACGATGTCCGACACGTCCATGACCACGTTACGGCTCCCGTCGGAATTCAGGTTCAGGCTGCCGGCGATCCGGCTGATATCGTCGTCCGAAAGGCTGTACTTCTCTGTCGGCTGGTTCACGGTGATCGGAGGCGCGTCTTCCTCTTTCATGGAATCCGCCAGGATATTGACCCCCACCATCGTACCGCCGGCTATCACTCCGAACACCAGCGCCGCCGCCACGAGACCTGCGGCTTTCTTCACTCTGCCGGGCGCTTTCTTTTTCTTCTTCTTCGGTTCCTGATTCGTCATCTGGAAGGAAGAATTGGGATTCTGCGTTTGTCCCTGATAATTCCCGGAATCGCCGGTGCCGTACTGGTTCCGGCTGTTCTCAGCGCCGCCGTACTGGTTCTGATACGTCTGCCCGCTGTACGGATTCTGATAATTCTGGCCGCTGTTCCCGCTATACTGGCCCTGGCCGCCGTACTGGCTGCCGTAACCCTGGCCCGCGCTGGTCCCGGTCTGTCCGCCGTAGCTCTGGCTGGTTCCGTACTGGCCTGCTCCGTTTCCGGACTGGGCACTGTAGCCTTGGCTGGTTCCGTACTGGCCTGCGCCGTTTTCGGCCTGGCCGCCGTAACTCTGAACGGTTCCATACTGACCGGCGTTGTTTGCGGTCTGGCCGCCGTAACCCTGGTCTGCTCCGTACTGACCCGAACGGTTCTGAGCGTTCGCGCCATACCCGTACGGATTCTGATAGCTCTGACTGCCGTTTCCGCCATACTGGGCCTGACCGCCGTATTGACTGCCGTAACCCTGGCCCGCGCTGGTCCCGGTCTGTCCGCCGTAGCTCTGGCTGGTTCCGTACTGGTCTGCGCCGTTTCCGGGCTGCGCGCCGTAACCCTGGACGTTCCCGTACTGGCCGCCGTCGCTCCGGACGTTCTCAGGCTGACCGCCGTCATAACGCTTCTCCGGCTGGTTCTGTCCGGCATCCGTTTCGGAAACCGTATTCTGAACCGCCGTTCTCATCGGATCCGCCGCGGCGTCCGGCTGGTTCTGACTGCCTTCCATGCCGATCGTCTCTTTCCGCGCGTCCTCCAGGTCGAGACTGTCCTCCGCTCCCGCGTACTCCGTCTCGTTATTTTCATTTATCTGATTCATTTCTTCCTCATACATAAAGAACAACCCCTTTCCAACAATGCTTTGTTTTCTTTCGATGGTTTAACTATATCAATCTTCTGTGACCAAATTGTGAAAGAATCATAATAAAACTGTGAAATGAGGTTTTCTTCCCGATCTAGTTCCCGATCTCCAAAGAAGGCGGGATCACTATCGACGTATCGTCCTGAACCGAGCCCTGTCCGTCCGAAGAAACCGGCATATCTGACGGAGCCGGCGCAGCCTGACTATCCGGCACGGCCGGCGCGCTTTGATCGGGACCGGGCGCTGCTTCTCCTCCGCTGCTTCCATTGGTCTCCGTTTCGCCGGGTCCTGCGGGGATCGTGATATCGCCGCCCGGATTATCCCCGGCCGCAGCTGAAGAACTCTCCTGCGCCGGCTGCTCTCCCGGTCCTGTTTCCCCGGGTCCTTCCGGCTGCTGTCCCGGCGTCGTTTCTCCCGGTCCTTCCGGCTGCTGTCCCGGCGTCGTTTCTCCCGGACCCTCCGGCTGCTGTCCCGGCGTCGTGTCTCCCGGACCCTCCGGCTGCTGTCCCGGCGTCGTTTCTCCCGGTCCTTCCGGCTGCTGTCCCGGCGCCGTCTCCTCCGATCCCTGCGGCTGGCTCTGCCCGCTTCCGTCGCCGGACTGACCGGCCGGCGTACTTTCTCCCGGCACGCCGCCTTCGGGAGGCGGCACGGTATTGTCACCGACCAGCTGCCCCTGGGCATCCGTTTCCATGATATCGGACGGTTCTATGATAATACCGGTTTCAAACGGACTGCTTTCCTCCGGAGCCGCTGTCGTTTCTTCCGCTGCCGTCGTCTGCTCCGTTTCCGCCGCGGCCTCCGTCGTTGGGGCCTGGGTTTCGCTGCTGCCGGAATTACTGCTCCCGCCGCCGGAATTGTTCCCGCCGCCCGAACCGCTTTCTCCGCTCGAACTGCCTCCGCTGCCCGAACCGTTTCCATTGCCGGAACCGCTTCCGCTATTGGAGCCGCTTCCGCTGCCGGAGCTGCTTCCTCCGCCGGAACCGCTCCCGCTGCCCGGATTCACCGCAGGCGCCGTCCCCGCTTCGTAGAAGCCGGTATTTTCGGATATCTTCTGGCTGATCTTCTTCACGGCATCGGTCGGCTCATACGCCTCGTCCCCGAACAGGAACTGGTGCAGCTGACTCACGTTGCTCTCCAGCGTCTTCGGAATGATACAGTCGCCGATCTTTCCCATGACCTTCCCTTCTCTGTTGAAGGGGAATCCTCCCGTCTCGCCGATATGGTATTTGGTAATGCTCAGGGCCACGCTCGTCAGATCCGCGAAATCCAGGTTCGTCATTACTTCCTGCAGGCAGACCACCAGCACCTGATTCAGCACCGCGTAATCCGAATGTTTCGCTTTTTCAAACGCCTGGGCAATGACCTTTTTCTGGCGCTCCACGCGCTGATAATCGCTGTCCATCAGACGCAGGCGGGCATAGGCCACCGCCTGCACGCCGTCCAGATGGTTCATGCCCGCGCTTTGCAGGTGTACGGACGGCACGCCCGTTTCCTGCACGGTTTCCGTAATGAACGAATTGATGTATTTAAACTCCGCATTCGTGATTTCCAGATCCACGCCGCCCAGGAAATTGATACCGTCCGCGACCGCTTTCCAGTTAAACACGATGTATTCGGTAATATTCAGATCCAGGTTCTCATTGAGCATTTTCAGGGCCTGCTCCGGACCGCCGCTGGCGTACGAATAATTGAACTTCCGCAGATCCCCTTTATCGTTCACCTTCAGATAGGTATCGCGGTAAACGGACACCAGCTTGATCTCTCCCGTATCGCGATTGATGCAGGCGATCATGTTGACGTCCGAATTGTTTCCTCTGGCGCTGGAGGTCCCCGTGCCGGAGTCCACGCCGAAGATCGCGATCATCCAGTAGCCCTGCATCTTTTTGATGGTTTCCACGGAAATATTGGCATTCTCCACATTTTGCTCGTCCACGTTGGGTCTGGGCATCAGATTCCACAGGCGGCTCACATACGCGTAAGAAAAAATACACGCCAGCACGATGCACTCTGCTACTGCCATGATAATGATGCGCCTTCTGCGTTTCTTTTTCCGATCCAGGTCCAGACGGATCTGCGCTACCTTGCTGCTGAAAGACTCCGGTTCCGAAGCCTGCTCCGGCTGGCTTCCGCGCTGCCTGGCTCTCCCGGTTCCGCCCGCTGTCTGCTCCTGCGCGCGCGTCCCCTCCGGCCTGCTCCCGCGGGCTCTCCGAACCGCCTGCTCCTGGACCGCTGTCCCTTCCGCCCCATTCTCACGGGTCCTCCGGGCCGCCTGCTCCTGGCCGGACGTCCCCTCTGCCCCGCTCTCACGGGCCCTCTGAACCGCCTGCTCCTGGCCAGCTGCCCCTTCCGTCCCGCTCTCACGGGTCCTCCGGGCCGCCTGCTCCTGGCCGGACGCCCCCTCTGCGGTATGTTCGCGGGGTCTTCGCTGGCCCCCCGTATAAATGGGGTCCTTCAGCCCATCCTCATGTCCATTCTCCATGTCCGTAACCTCATCCTTGTCGTTCAGTCTTTTAATATGCGTTTTTATTGATAAAGCCTTTAAAGATCGTCAGGAACAGGATCTTAATATCCAGTCCGAACGTCCAGTTTTCGATATAATAGAGATCGTGCTCGATCCGCTTGGTGATCGAAGTGTCGCCCCGGTAGCCGTTGATCTGGGCCCAGCCGGTCATTCCCGGCCGCACCTGATGCTTGATCATGTACCGGGGTATCTCTTCCTTGAACCGTTCCACAAAAAGCGGCCGCTCCGGCCTGGGGCCTACCAGGCTCATCTCGCCTTTCAGCACATTGAAAAACTGCGGCATCTCGTCGATGCTGGTCTTGCGGATCACCCGGCCCACCGGCGTCACGCGGGGATCATGCGGCGTCGTCCATCTGGATCTCTCCTCTGACGGCGGCTGTACCTCCATAGAACGGAACTTATACATCTGAAAGGGCTGGTTATGGAGCCCGACCCTCTCCTGCTTGTAAATCAGCGGTCCCGGCGACGTCAGCTTGATCGCGGCAGCGGTCAGAAGCATGACCGGAGAAAACAAAACGATCGCAACCAGGGAACCCACGATATCCACCGCCCGTTTCAGCAGCTTATTGTAAGTCAGCGTCAGCGGCACATGGCGGATATTGATCACCGGAAGCCCCTGCAGGTCCTCCGTATAGGGTCTGGTCGGGATCAGATTATTGTAATCCGGGATAAACTTGGTGTGGACTCCCGATTTTTCGCAGGAGGCCACGATCGCTTCCAGTTTTCCGTACTCGCCGATGGCCAGCGTGATCGCGATCTCGTCCAGGGTATTGAGCTCCAGGATCGATTCCAGCTCGTCAATGGTCCCCAACACCTTCACGCCCTTATATTCATTGCCCGGGGACGCAGTATCATCCAGGATCCCCAGGATCTGATACCCCCACTCCGGATTGGTCTTCACACGGTCGATGAACCCCTCCGCCGTCCGGCTCAGTCCCACCAGAAGAATATGCTTCTGGTTATAGCCCCTGGACCGCAGGGTCCGCAGAACCGCACGGATCGCGGCGCGCTCCACCGTCTCTGCCACAATATTGATGACAAAGAAATAAAATACCATCCGCGAAGAAAACTCCTGGATGAATGGATTCTTCCGGAACAAAAACAGCACGGTCGTCATGACCAGAAGACCTAACAGATTGGACCGGAAAATATTAAAAAATTCATATCGTCTGGATTGTATCCGCTTCGGTTCATACAAATGAAAGGACGTATATAAAATCAGATACAGCGGAATAATGACAACCAGTACGGCAAAATAATACTGAGGCGGAAGCAGACCTCTCTCCGGCGTCACAAACGTATTTCTCAGGACAAGGCAGCACCATGCCAGCGCATAGGAAGCCACCAGAACCAGTATGTCCAAAAATAAATGCAGCCGGTTCAGCATCTGCTGATTATTCTTTATCATAAGCGTTCACCCAAAAATAATGTGAGCCATGTCCCATACATTATACATGAATTTCATGCAGGGGGTATTAAAATTCTCTTAATTTTTGAGAATTTTTCCTGACTGTCTCCTGAAAAATTCGTACACATACAGGAACGCCCCCGCGGTCAGCTCCCACTGGATGGACAAATAATTGCCCAGATGCTCCCGACGGTACGCAACCCGCCTGCAGGAAGACAGGGTGGACAGCCCTTCCTTCACGCCCGCCAGAAATTCTTTTTCGTAGCCCATTTTCTTAAAAAATCCGTATTTCACCGCGACGCCCGCCGCGATCGGCAGCGCGTTTGCCAGAAGCTGGGGCCAGGGCATATTTTTATAGTCCACGTAGAGACTGTTGCGGGCGGCCAGACGGACCTTGAACGCGTTGTACTTGGAGCCGCTGGTGCCGCTGCCCACATGGTAAACCACCGCGCCGGGACAGTAGCGGATGTGATAACCGTAGATTTTGGCCCGGTAACTGACGTCCATATCCTCCAGATAGGCAAAATGCTTCTCATCGAAAAGGCCGATCTCATCGAACGCCTCACGCCGGTAGATCGCCGCTCCGGCGCAGGCGGAAAACACCTCCCGCTCCCGGTTGTAGCCCCGGCTGGAGCGCCCCACGCCCCGCTGATAGGCCCAGCCCATGAGGCAGAACATATCCCCGGCGTCGTCCATCAGCTCCCTGTGGTACATCTGGATCATCTTGGCGGTAACCGCAAAAATCCGCTTTGAACGGCGGATCGAGGCCAGCAGTTCCTCCACAAACTCCGGCGCGGCCTCGGTATCGTTGTTCAAAAGCAGCACATACGGCGTCGAAACCGCCCGGATGCCCGCGTTGACCGCCCCGGAAAAGCCGGTGTTGCGATCCAGAAAGATCGCCGGGATCCCCTGGGCTTTCAGCCATTCCACGCTCCCGTCCGTGGAACCGTTGTCCACCACCAGGATCTCAAAATCCCGGCAGGTCTGTCTCTCCAGCGCATCCACGCACACGCCCAGAAACTGGAGCCCGTTATAATTCGGAATGATCACCGTCGCCTGTTTCCCGGACATGGGCTTATTCCTCCTCTTCCATATGTTTACGGATCGCCGGATCCAGCGGATAGGGTTCGCCGATCTTTTCTTTCAGCAGATCCCGGAGCGCAAAATTGGATTTGCGCAGCGTCAGGTTCGGATTGTAGTAAGGGTCGCCGTCCCGCAGGATATCCGGCCATTTCTTCGCAAATCTGGCTACCTCGCGGTTGAAACGGTCCACCTTCTCCGGCGTATCCTCCAGCCCCCGGGATTTGGATTCATAATGATGGAGGACCGCGTAGGGCGCGTAGACGACCAGTTTGTCCTGCGCCCGCACCTTCATGCAGTAATCGATATCGTTGAACGCCACGGCCAGCTCCTCGCTGAAACCTCCCGCCGCCTCAAAAACGGACTTCTTGCTCATCATGCAGGCCGCCGTGACGGCGCTGTAATCCTGGGCGCACATGGCCCGGTGGAAATAACTGTTTTCCGCCTCGTGGAGCCCGATGAACGTATGGCCCGCGATGCCGCCGAAGCCGACCACGACGCCGGCATGCTGGATCGTGTCGTCTTCATAGAGCAGCCGGGCTCCCACGGCTCCCACATCCTCCCGCTGGCAGAACCCCAGCATTTCTTCGATGAAATCAGGCGCGATGGGTTCCGTGTCGTTATTTAAAAACAGCAGGTATTCCCCTTTGGCATAACGGACCCCGAAATTATTGATCGCGGAATAATTGAACTCCCTCTCCCAGCGGACCACCCGGACCTGGGGGAACTCTTTCTGTATCTTTTCATAATAAGCGAACGTCTCCGCTTCCCGGCTGTTGTTCTCCACCACGACGAACTCCAGATTCTTATAGGTGCATTTCGTCAGGATCGACCGCACGCAGAGATCCAGGTCCTTATGATGGTCCTTATTCGGGATGATCACGGAAACCAGCGGTTTGCCCACAATCTCAAACGTGGTATGGTAAATGCCGTAGTCCACGCCTTTCTCCACCTTCAGAGCCGGGATACCCAGCCGCCGGTAATGCTCCATGACCGCCCGGGAGCCGGCCTCAAACGCGTACAGTTTGCTCTGGGGATTGCTGGCCGTGGAACCCTGGTGGCAGCGCCAGTGGTACAGCACCTTCGGGATATGGCAGATTTTCTTCGCCCGCTCCGTACAGCGCAGGATCAGGTCGTAGTCCTGCGCCCCGTCGAACTCTTTCCGGAACCCGCCGACCCGCTCCAGCAGATCTCTCCGAACCACAAACTGATGACAGATGTAATTGACGCTGCGCAGCAGATCCGGATTGAAATCCGGCTTAAAATGCGGATCAAACAGCGCGCCGCCGTCCATGTCCATCTTATCCTCGTCGGAATAAAGCACGTCGCAGTCCGGGTGCTCCCGGATCATCTTCGCGCACTCGTAAAGCGCATGCTCCGGCATGGCGTCGTCCTGGTCCGCCAGCACGATATAATCCCCGCCCGCCATGGCGATGGCCGCGTTGGTGTTCCCGGAGATGCCGCCGTTTTCCCCCAGCGCCTGATAATGAACGCGGGAATCCTTTTCCATGTAGGGCCGCACCAGGGCTTCAGAAGTTTTCCCCGCGGGACTTCCGTCCGCGATGCAGAGCTCCCAGCCGGGATAAGTCTGGGCCAGAATCGAATCCAGCATCACCTTCAAAAAATCCGCGGGCGCCAGATAGACCGGCATCACGATGGAAAAAAGCGGACCGTTCTCCCATTTCTCCGCTCTCTGCGCGTCCAGCTCCTCCCGGGACGGTTTCGTCAGATCGTACCATTCCGCGTACTCATAATCGTTGTCAATGCCCTGCAGCTTATGTCTGGATTTCAAAAACAACGCTTTCAGGCCGTGTTTCTTTCCGAACTCCACGGCCACATGAACGGTCTCCATATTCATCAGATCCCGAAGCTTCTCAAGCCTTTTATAAGCTACGCTGGAACGCTTCGCGATCAGGTTTTCATTGAATTTGATCCGCCGGACACGGCCGTCGCAGCGGATCAGCAGCCAGTAATCCCTGCCCCGCTCATAGGGGAACTGGATGTCGAAGCCAAAATCCCTGTCATAGATCTTCTTATAATAAATCTGGCTTACATCGTCTCTCCTGGTAGAGACATATTTCATCTTCATCTTCCGGCGATTCTGATCCAGCACCAGAAAAGCGGGCCTGGATTCGGGAGTTTTTCCGACGACCCAGCCGTTGAGCTGGATGGAATTTTCCCGGATCCGGACCACATCGATCTTAAATTTCATGCGCCTTAAACTCCGTTTTCCTGTATTCTTCCCGCCGGGGACGTTTTCAAACGGCCGGAAGCGCTTTTCAGCTTTCCCGCGTCTTATCGTCCACCGTCATTTTCACGTCTTTCACGTTTTTATTCGGGCGGTCCGGGCGGCGGGACTTTTTATACCCGTCATTTTTCCCGTTTTTCTCGTTCCGGACGTCCTTATCGTACTTCTCTTCTCTGCCGCGGCCGTCCCGTTCCCTCTTCTTCGGGAAATTGATCCGCTCTTCCTCCACCACCAGAGGCCGCTTCATCACCCTCTGATTGATCGACAGCACATATTCGCCGATCATGCCGATGAAAAAGATCTGCACCGACCCCAGAAACAGCATCCCGAGAAGCATCGGCGTCATGCCTGCCTGGAAACGATCCCACCAGATCAGCTTCATCACCAGATAAACCACCGCTACAATCAGGCTGACCATGCAGCTGAGCCCGCCGATCAGCGTAGCCAGGCGGATACCCGCTTTCGTATAAGAGGTAACGCTCAGCATGGCCGCGTCATAAAGCCGGTAGAAATTGTTGCTGGTCTTGCCCGCCCTGCGTCTGGGCTGTTCGTAAGGAATCTCCTTGCGCCGGAAGCCCAGCTCCGCCACGATGCCGCGTAAAAAAGGCGTCGGATCGTCCAGCTCTCTCAGCACCCGAATAAACTTCGCGTCGTAAAGTCCGAATCCCGTGAACTGCTCGATCTGCTCCACATCCGATAATTTCTTGATGACCTTGTAATAGCAGCCCCGGAGCCAGTACATGATCCGGTTTTCTTTGCTGGACTTCTTGATGCCGATCACGATCTTATAGCCGTTTTCCCATTCCCGCACGAATTTGGGAACCATCTCCACCGGATCCTGAAAATCCGCCGCCACCAGGACCGTACAGTCTCCGCTGCTCTGCAGCATCCCGTAGTACGGAGAATTGAACTGGCCGAAATTCTTGGCGTTGAAAATGCCGCGGATGTTCCGGTCCTCCGCGCAAAGCTGGCGGATGATCTCCCGCGTGCGGTCTTTGGAATCATTGTCGATAAAAATAATCTCATAACGGTAATTCGGCAGATCCTCCTCGAACATCTCACGCAAAGCGTCCGCCATCGCTCTCACGTTCTCTTCTTCATTATAACAGGGCACTACGACACTGACCGTCTTCATCTGTTCCTCACTTTTCATCTGTTATGGCTGTTTTCAGATTCTCTGGTTCATCCTTCATTAAATACAACGCTTCTCCGATTTTGTCAAGCCCTCAGCACGACTGCTCCGCCGCCGAAAGCGCCAGCATACGGCCGATTCCCTGTTCAAAGCTCACCTGCGGCCGCCAGCCGGTTTCTCTTTTGATCTTTGAAATGTCCGGCATCAGCTGCGCCTGTCCCTCGGCGTTGGGCGGGAGTTTCCCGTAAATCATGCTGCCCTTTTCCCCGCAGAGCCGGTACATCGTTTCCACGTAATTCCGCAGCGGCATTGTGGCGTCCCGGTCCCCCGCCAGATTATATATGCCGCCTGCCCGCTTTTCACTAAACGCCAGCGCCAGCAGCCCCTCTGCCAGATCGTCGATATACAGGAAATTCCACATCTGGGTACAGGCCCCCAGCTCCATGACTCCGCCGTCCCGGAATGTCCGCAGACAGGAATTAACCAGCGACCACGGATGGTCTCCCGGCCCATAAACGCTGAAGATCCTGGCGTGAATGAAATCCATATCCGAAACGCCCGCGGCCGCCCAGTCCCGTACCTGCGCCGCGCCGCGCCGTCCGAATTCCGCCTTTGCCTTCCCATATTCCGATACCGGCCTGCAGACCGTCTCTTCCGTTATCAGCTCACTGCATACGCCGTACTCCGCCTGGGAACCGCTGAAGAGGAAGCGCCCGCAGCCCAATTCCCTGGCCGCCTGCAGCGCTTTCATGGAATCCGGGACATTTTTCCATTGAAGCTCGGTTTTCTTCCGGTTCTCACTGCCCGCTCCATCCCAGCCCAGATGAAAAAACACCTGGCAGGGCCGCCCGACCGCTTCCGCAAGATGATCGCAGTCGTCCATCCCCAGCTCCAGCACACGGAGTTCCGGACGGCCGTTTCCCGTCCCTGCGGAAACTCCTTTCCCGGATTCTTGCCGCAAAACCGGCCTCCCGGCCAGCTCCGCCTGTGCCTCCTTCATTTCTTTCTCAAACAGCTCCCGGTTTTTCGACCCGGGCCGCGCCACCGCCCACACCCGATGGCCGTTCCGCAGCAGCCGTTTTACCAGCGCCCGTCCCAGAAAGCCGGTCGCTCCCGTTACGATCAGATCCATCTCCGCCTACTCCTTTATCCTGGGGATGATCATCATCGCGTCCATCTCCTCCTCCGGCAGGAACGGGGAAAGATCCTCCAGCGGCGGCGATGTCATCGTGCCGTCCGGCAGTTTCTTGCCGGAAGATTTCGGCTCAAAATTCTGATCGATCGTCACAAAGACCTCACAGATCACCGGCCCCTTCATCGCCAGGGTCTTCTCAATGGCCGCGCCCAGCTCGCTGTTATGCCGGGCTTTTACATAAGGATATCCATAGGCGGCCGCCAGCTTTTCCATATCCGGGAAGCTTAAGTCCCCGCTGTCCACGCCGATCCCCACCAGCGGGCCCGCGAAGAAATTCTTCTGGCTCTGGCGGATGGAATGATAGCCGCCGTTATTGATCAGGAAAATCTTAATCGGCATCTGATGATGGATGATCGTCTGCAGCTCCTGCAGGTTCATCTGGATACTGCCGTCTCCGGTCAGAAGAATGATATCCTCCGGATCGCTGCTTTTGCGGAAACGCGGATCATAAGCCGCCATACAGGCCCCGATCGCCGCCGGCAGATCGTAACCCATGGAAGCGATGGCCGAATTGGTAATAAAACGCTGTCCCTTCTTTATGATATAAGCATGTCCGCCGGCCACACAGGCGGAACCGTTTCCCACCACCGTGATCTGATCCTCCGGCAGGCGGCTGCTCAGCTCCTGCACCAGCGCGTAGACATTGGCCTCCCGGCTGTCGTCCTGCGCCATATGCCTGGGCAGGACCACCGGATATTTCGCCTTCCACATGCGGCAGGTCTCCAGCCAGTTCATCCCTGGCAGGCCCTCTCCGCCGCCGAATACCGGCGTCTCCTCCGTCAGAAGCACGCGCTCCATCGCTTCCAGCAGATCCTTCGCGTCGGCGTGGACCCGCATATCCGCGTGAACGCTGGGCTTTTTCAGTTCCTCCCGGTCAATATCATTGACAATGACATAGGCCGCTCTGGCCCATGTCGTATAATTAAAACCTACCTGGCGGATGCTCAATCGGCTGCCCACCGAGAATACCAGGTCGCTGTTCTGTACCGCAAAATTTCCCGGCCGGTCGCCCATGTTGCCGGCGCGGCCCACGTACAGCGGATCGTCCGTACACATGCAGTCCTGGCTGTTCCACCCGGTAACGACCGGAATGCCCAGAAGCTTCACGACCCGCTCAAATACCGGATAGGCCCCGGCAATGCGGATCCCGTTCCCGGCGTTCAAAACCGGCCGTTTCGCGGCCCGGATCTTCGCGATGATCTCCCGCACGGTCTCCTCCGCCACGCGCTCGGGCAGTCCCTGGCCGCCGTTTTCCGCTTCATAGGCCGCCGCGTCGAAGCCCTCCAGCTCCTCCGCTTCCACGTAAGCCCCCTGCACATCCAGCGGGATATCCAGCCAGGTTGGTCCGGGTCTGCCGGAATACGCCAGATAAATCGCCTTTTCCAGACAATACCGGATGCGCCTGGGATCGATGACCATCTCGCTGTACTTGGTCATGCAGCCGATGGCTTTCGTAATGTCAAACTCCTGATCGCCCATGGCCCGGATCCCTACTCCTGACCACCGGGCTGTCGTGTCATAACGTACCTGTCCGGACAGAACCAGCATGGGAATCGAATCCAGCCAGCCGCCCACCACGCCGGTGATCGCGTTCGTGCCGCCCGGCCCTGTCGTCACGCAGAGCGCGCCGATGGTATTATGGATACGGGCATAGCTCTCCGCCGCCATGGCGCACGCCTGCTCATGGTGCTGATAAAGACAATGAAGGCCCGGCTCATGTCCTAATGCGTCGTTCAAATGCATGGCCCCGCCGCCGGTCACGGTAAAAACCTGCGTGATCCCATGGGCCACCAGCTGTTTTGCAATGTAATCGGAAACTTTGATTTTCATCCGGTTTTTCTCTCTTTCTTCGTAAACAGTATCACCGCCCGCCGCCCGGCCCCTGATCGTCCGCCGTCCCGGCCGCGTACAGTCTCGTCAGCTTCAAATCCTATCATACCACAGAATTCCTCCAGATAAAAGCATTTTTCTATTTCCCGCATAAACTGCCCGCCGTTTCCTCTGTTTCCATCAACCTTCACTTTTCAGGGGCGGGTCCCATGGTATATAATCTGGCTGTAATGCAGAAACGGATTATCACTCAACATTAAAGGAGAGAATTCATTTATGAGAAAATCCATTCAGTGGGCCGCCACATTATCCGCAGCAGCAGCTATGACCTTCCTGTCCGCAGGCCCGGCCTTCCCGGCCACGGCACAGACGGGGAGCTGGGTCCAGGAAGACGGAACCTGGAAATATTACGACGCAGACGGGTATGTCCTGACGGATTCCTGGAAGAAATACAATGACAACTGGTTCTATCTGGACGAGGACGGGAACCTCACTCTGAACAGTCAGGTAGACGAATACTATGTAGACGCCGCCGGCAAACGGGTCGCAAACCAGTGGGTTGCTCTGGAAGCCGACGACGAATGGGACGAGAACATGCCGGATGTGTACTGGTACTACTACGGGGCCAACGGCAAAATGATCACCGATAAATTCAAGACCATCGACGAACAGACCTACTACTTCGACGAGGAAGGCCGCATGGCCGTCGGACTGGTGGAGATCGACGGCGCCAACTATTACTTCAGCATCAACGGCCATATGAAAAAGGGCTGGGTCGAACTGCCCGCAGCCGACGATGAATTCGGCGACGAGATGGCATGGTCCTATTTCGACAGCACCGGCAAACGGATCGAAAACCAGCTTGACAAAAAGATCAACGGCGGCTACTACACCTTTGCAGACGGCGAAATGATCACCGGATGGTACAAGCTGCCGGCGCAGGCCCCGGCCGAAGCCGAAACAGAAGCGGCGGCGGACCAGTCTGAAGAGGCGGCCGCCGAAACCGGGACCGTTCCGGACACAGCCGACCATTCCCCTGCCGCAGGCTATCAGTATTATGACGAAAGCGGAAAGCGTGCTTCCGGCTGGATGACCATTACGGGGATCCCCGGCGTCAGCGAAGAGGACGAAACCTATCGCTTCTACTTCAAGAACGGCGTGCCGCATCACGCCATGGAAGGACTGAAGATTTTCAATATCGGCTCCGACCGCTACGCGTTCAACAACAAAGGTGAAATGCAGACCGGCCTGCAGACCATCCAACTGGAGGACGGAACCGCCGCCAACTTCTACTTCAACGCCCAGGGCGAAATGCAGACCGGCAAACAGACGATCTACGACGAGGATTCCGATATGAATCAGACCTGGTACTTCCACACCGAGGGCGCACAGCGCGGCCAGGGTTACCACGGCATCCGCAGCAACGTGATTTATGAGAACGGTCTGCGCAAGGAAGCTTCCGCCGATCTGAAATACGAACCGGTTGTATTTGAAGGGCAGAAATATCTGGTCAATGCCTCCGGCACGATCCAGAAAGCCAACTCCACGTCCAAATCCTCCCTCCGCCCGGAACTGGGCAGCGGTTACCGCGACGTCCGCGACGCCAACGAGACTGTCTGGGTGGTTGACGTAAACGGCATCGTACAGCAGTAAACCGCCGTTATCCCCCCGTAACCGCAGCACTGTAACGTATAAAAATTAAGTTTACCCGTTTAAAAACTGCCGAAATAGGAATATTTTGGCAGTTTTTTCATATATAATGTTATATTTTCGAATCTCGCGCGTTTATATTACTGCAATTTTATTGCAAAACATTTTACAACAGGGGAGAACCTAAGATGAGAGAACTGTCAGTCTATTATTGTCCAACCTGCGGTTATTACGCATACTTCCAGCTTTCCAAAAACGCCACATGTCCCAAAGATCACACGGAACTGGTCGGCCTCGGCATGCGCTACCAGGATTTTATGAACCTGGATTATGAAGAAAGGGACCGGCTGCTGATCAGCAAAATCGCCGCGTCCGCGCCTTCGCTGATCCACCGCATCTGCACATCGGAAAAACTGTATAATCAAAGGGCATTGGTCGGCAAACTGACCGCTGAATATACGAAACTCCAAAAAGAAAATGAAGAGCTGAACCACACGGTTGCCTGGATGCACGAACTGGTCTGGGAACAGCTCCGCAGATATAAAGCCCTGGAACAGGAAATGGAAGTTCTGAAGCACGATTAACGTGTTTCAGAACTTCCGTTTCCGCATACCTTCTTTGGTTCTTCGTCCCCCGTCTCGCTGTGACCCTGGATGTTCTCCGTCAGGATTCATCCGTAATATATCGAAAAACCAGTCTGTTCAGCGTTACTCGCATTTGGGCCACTATTTCCAGCAGTTTATCGTTGTCAGCTTTCAGCCTCTGGTTTTCTTCCTCAAGCGCGGCGATTCTCTTTGACTCGTCCATAATGGAATCCTCCTTCTTGGGATAAAACCAATATATCCCATCTTTCCGGATTTGAAAAGAAGTTTTATTCGCACAATTCGACAAGAGACGACTCAAATCCCGCGCCCAAACGGCCCGACCACAAAATGTGCGCGGATTCGTTTCGGTCATCTACTACGTCTGGGATATGCCCGAACGCTTCCTTTTCAAATCTTGTCGAAATTTTTTTAGTAAGAATCCCTTTTGAAAATCGTAAGATTTATCACGCTTCTCCCCTCTAGTCAACCGGTAAACAGTGTGCTATAATATAGGCACTGAAAGATATTTCCTGCAGATAATTTGTTTATGGAACGGAGGCTGTGCGGCATGAACCGTAAGAGAATGATGGCAGTCGCGATTTCCTTTCTGATGATGTTTTCATCGGCCGTACCCGTTTACGCCGGCACATGGACTTCCCACGAAGATAAGACGTGGACCTATGTGAACGACGAGGGCGAGACTCTGACCGGATGGATCGTAGACGGAGAGAAGACCTACTATCTGGACGAAGAAGGCCATTTAAAAACCGGTTGGTTTAAGCTGAAAGGCTGTTGGTACTATTTCGATGAAAAAGGCGTTATGGCAAAGGAAACCTGGATCGACAATTATTACGTAAACGAAGAGGGAAAACTGAAAGACATCCGCTGAAGCAGGCTTACTGAGTTTTATCGTACGTTTAAACGCGTCATGATTTTTGTCACGGCGCGTTTTTTATGTTCCCAAATCCCGTTTCCCTGTTTTTCCCTGCTCCCGGTTTCAGAAGCTGCGGATCTTGTCCTGGCTGTCGTCCGTCGTCTTGTCGATGGAGCGGATCTCCACGTAGTACCCGGCCGTTTCGTTGACCTTCACATACACGCGGTCGCCCGCCTTTTTCCCCAGGATCGCTTTTCCAAGGGGAGATTCCGTGCTGATCAGTCCGTGCAGGGAACTGCCGCGGATCGAAGTCACCAGGCGGTAGGTCTCCACCTCGTCGTCATCCTCCATGTAAAGCTCCACCGTATTGTTGAGGCCGACCTCATCTGCCCCGGATTCATCGGAAATGATCTGGGCCGTTTTTAACATTCTTTCCAGATAGCGGATGCGGCTGTCGTTCTGGTTCTTATCCTTTTTTGCCGCGTGATACTCAAAATTCTCGCTCAGATCCCCATGCGCCCTGGCTTCCTTTACCGCCTCGATCGCCGCCGGGCGGACCACAAGCTTTCGGTACTGGATCTCCTCTTCGATCTTTTTCACATCACTTTTTGTCAGTTTTTCCGCCATGATACTCTCCCTCTTTCCCTAACCTGATTTCTTCCAGATACTCCCTGGTCTCGCCGTCCGCATGGTTCAGCAGATAATTTCCGTTCCGCACGGGAAATTTCTGCAGATGCCCCGCGCGAATCTCCTCGTTGACGGTTTCCACCGCTTCCCGGAGATCCCGCGCCGACAAAAGCCTGCAGCCCTCGCCGCGGATGATCAGCTGTTCCAGTCCGTCCGAGGTCGCCACCGTCACCCGGTGGCGGCGGCCCATCTGATGCGCCAGCTTCTCAATATACTGATCCGCCGTCTCCGCCTCTTTCGTATAAACCACGTGAATATTGTGATAGCGGAGGGCCTGGCCCAGATTTCCTTCTACTTTATAAGCGTCAAACACCAAGATCAGGATACAGCCCGTATAACCCTGATAATTGCACATCATGTCCATCAGCCTGTGCCTGGCCCCGTCTATGGTAACCTGGGCCAGTTCGTTTAAATCCTCCCAGGCGTAGATGATATTGTAACCGTCCACCAGGAGATATTCCTCTTCCGGCTCCTTCGGCTCACGGACGTCAGGGCGGCGGGAATCGTAGGAAACGCGGCGCGTCCCCGTCCCGGCCGGCAGGCGGCGCTTCGGCTCGCCGTAGGTGCGGGTAAAAATGGCCTCCAGCTCCCGGTCCTCCGCGCCCCACGCGGAACTGCCCTTCCCGCCGGAAATGCTTTTCGTATCTGCGGGCGCAACAGCCGCCGTCTCCGCCGTTTCCGCCGAAGGCGGCGTTTCCTTTCTCACGGTTCCGCTCGTTTCCCGGCGGCGCACAGCCAGCTCCACGGGACTTTCCAGATGCATATACTGCTTCACGCGGTCCCACTCCACCAGATAACCGGCTCCGTGGGCGCAGAAAACGGAGCCGCAGGGATTATCCAGATCCAGATCGGGATCATATCCGGCAGCGGCTGCCGCTTCCTCCTCATTATGACATGGCTTATACCCTTCCACCCAGCAGAAAAGCTTTCCCTGTCCTTTGGAATAAGCCGCTACTTCTATCTGATAATTGCTTATTGTCGCTACCGGCGCGGTTCCGGTGATGACCGACCGCTCTCCCTCCGCCGCCGGCCCCTCAAAGCTTGCGTGCATCCGCTCCAGATCCGACAAAGCCCGTCCCGCGGCATCCGGCGGTATCTCCAGGCGGAACTGATAATAAGGTTCCAGCAGACGGTATTCGCCCCGGGACAGCGCCTCCCGCAGTCCCTGGCGCACAGCCCGGTAGGTCGCCTGCCGGAAATCTCCGCCCTCCGTATGCTTCAGATGGGCCCGCCCGGCGATCAGCGTGATCTTCATGTCCGTAATGGGAGCGCCCGTCAAAACGCCCGGATGCTGCTTTTCTTCCAGGTGCGTCAGGATCAGCCGCTGCCAGTTCAGATCCAGCGAATCCGTGCTGCAGACCGAGCGGAAAACCAGGCCGCTGCCGGGCGCGCCCGGTTCCATCAGAAGATGCACCTCCGCATAATGACGCAGCGGTTCAAAATGTCCCACGCCTTCCACCGGCGCGGTGATCGTCTCCTTATACACAATGCGCCCGGAGCCAAATTCCACACTGAGGCCGAACCGTTCCCGGATCAGGCTTTTCAGGATCTCGATCTGCACCGCGCCCATGACCCGGACCTGGATCTCTCCCAGGGCCTCGTCCCAGGCGATTTGCAGCATCGGTTCCTCTTCCTCCAGCTGCCGAAGCTTCCGCAGCGTGCCGTGTACGTCGGCCCCGGGCGGCAAAAGGACCTGGTAAGTCAGGACCGGCTCCAGCACCGGCGTGCGGTTCTCCCGCTCCGCCTCGGCCCCCAGTCTCTGTCCCGCAAAGGTCAGAAGCGGTCCCGTCACCGCGCAGACCGCGCCCGGTCCGGCCTCATTGACCGTCTCAAATTTCGCGCCGGAATAAATGCGGATCTGATTGACCTTTTCTTCCTCTTCCCCGACCGGCAGATTGTCCCTGACCCGCAGCGTCCCGGCGGTGATCTTCATGTGGGTCAGACGGTTTCCCTGCTCGTCCCGGGAGATCTTGAAAACTCTGGCCCCGAAAGACGCGGAAGACGCGCTTGAGCTGCCGGGCGCTCCGCCCGGGGCCGGGGTCCCTGCCGCGCCGCCCGCGTCCGTATTTCCTGCTCCGCCTGTCCGGGCTGTCTGCTTCATCGCGCCGCAGACGCCCGCAGCCGCATTTCCCGCTCCGCCGGTCCGGGCTGTCTGCTTCATCACACCGCTGACGCCCGCAGCCGTCACGCCGGGACCATAATCTTCGATTCCGGCCAGCAGCTCCCCGACGCCCCACAGCTTCAGCGCCGATCCGAAATAACACGGAAACACCTGCCGCCCGGCGATCATCCGGCGGATATCCTCAGCACCGATATCTCCGTTTTCCAGATAATCCTCCATCACGGCTTCCCCGCACATGGCCAGCTCTTCCAGCGACTGCTCCCCGCGGGCGGCCATGTCCGCCAAAACCGTTTTCCATCCCGCCGCCGCGCCGCTGTCCGGGCCGCGTCCCGCCGCGACCCGTCCGTTTTTTGTCTCCAGCCCGTTAAAGGGCACGCAGTTCTCATCCAGCCGCTTCCTTATGTCTGCCAGGACCCATTTCCAGTCCGTTCCGTTCTGGTCCATTTTATTGACAAAAAGAAACGTGGGAACCCGGTAATGCGCCAGCAGCCGCCACAGCGTCTCCGTATGTCCCTGTACGCCGTCGGCCCCGCTGACCACCAGCACCGCGCAGTCCAATACCTGCAGCGTCCGCTCCATCTCCGCGGAAAAATCCACGTGCCCCGGCGTATCCAGAAGCGTCACCCGCGTCTGGCCCAGATCGAAGACCGCCTGTTTCGAAAAGATCGTGATGCCCCTGGCGCGTTCCAGCTCGTACGTGTCTAAGAATGCGTCGCGGTTGTCCACCCGTCCCAGCCTGCGGATCGTCCCCGTCTGATAAAGGATCCCCTCGGACAGGGTTGTCTTGCCCGCGTCCACATGGGCGAGAATCCCCAGGCAAATATGTTTTGACGGAGGAGTTACGGAAGTCTGTTCCATGAAAAATATCCCTTTCTGGGTTTATAGGCTCATTCGCCGCGGCCGCCCAAACTCCGCGCCGCCGGACATTATTTCCCGCTCACGGTGATCCCCTCTACCAACACACTGGGAGCGCCGATGCCGCGCATACAGTTAAACTTCATATCGTTCCCCACCGCCGCGATCTTTTTCAGCATCTCGTAGAAATTCCCGGCGATGGTAAAGGATTTCACCGGCCGGTCCTTTTTGCCGCCGCGGATCAGGAACCCGCTGCTCTGGAGCGAGAAATCTCCCGTAACGGCGCTGGCCCCCGCATGGAGTCCCTGAACGCCGGTGATCAAAAGCCCGTCGCCGATCCGCGCGTACATCTCCTCCGGCGTCATTGTGCCGGGTTTGATGTAAAAATTGGTCGGCCGCACCGAAATCGGAGAACTGAAAGTCGCGCGTGCCGCGTTGCCCGTAGACTCCACGCCCGCCTTGGCCGCGGTCGCCAGGTCGTACAGCAGCGTTTTCAGCACGCCGTTCTCAATCACCGCCTTGCACCGGGAAGGCATCCCCTCGCCGTCGAAGGACGGCCGGTAGAAACTCTCTTCGTAGAACGGGTCGTCCATGATCGTCACGCAGTCCGCCGCCACCTTCGTATTCTCCTTGCCTTTCATCAATGACAGGCCATTCTGGGCGTTCTCTCCCGAATAAGCCGGAGAAAACGCGGACAACATACTGGTCATAGCCTCCGGAGCCAGTACCAGCGAGAAAACGCCGCTGTCCGGCACGCCCGCGCCCAGCTTATCCAGGGCGTTCTGCACCGTCTTGTGAGCCATTTCTTCCAGATCGATCTCTTCCGGATTGCCAAAACGGAAATCCACATCGAAGCTGACCTCTCCGTTTTCTTTCACGACCGTCTGCTCCACGACCGCTCCCATATGAACCGTGTCCTGCAGATGGACGCCGTTGGAATTATCCAGGCAGATCACGGAATGGCTGACCATCAGGGACGCCTCGGAACTGTCGCTGACCCTGTCATCCACTTTTCTGGAGAGCTCCAGACTTTTCTTCGCCAGCTCCACCATCCGTGAAGTCGGTATATCCCGGACCTCTCTCGGCTCTGTCCGCCGGTATTCCAGTCCTCCCTCGCAGAAAAGGACCGGCTCCTCCTTTTCCATGGAGCGGGCGTTTTCTACCGTCGCATCCACAAGACGTTCCGCTTCCTCCTCCGTAAACAGACTGGTGGAAGCATATCCGATATGGCCGTCGCAAACGCACCGGAAACAGGCCCCGGCGCGGTCGGAGCTGGAAAATCCCCGGATCTCTTCCCCAAACGCATCCACATCCGTGGACTGGGACTGCTCGTAATACAGTTCATATTCCGTAAGGCCGCACCCGCGCGCCTTTTCAAACACTTTGTCCTTGAATTCCTGATAATTCATGGCTGACCTCCCTCGCTTCCTTATTTTAATTCCTGCCGCCGACCGTGATGCTGGACACCCGGATCATCGGCTGTCCCACCGTCGTCGGAATGCTTCCGCTGGAGGCCCCGCACATACCGGCGGCCAGCTCCAGATTTGAACTTACCATATCGATCTTACGGATCACCTCCGAGCCCTTGCCCACCAGGCTGGCCCCGCGGACCGCCTCGCAGATCTTGCCGCCGCGGATCATATAGGCCTCGGCCACGCCGAAATTGAACTCGCCCGTCAGAGGATTGACGGAACCGCCGCCCATTTTTTTTGCGTACAGGCCGTACTCGATGGAAGCAATGATATCCTCCTCGCTGTCGGGGCCGGCCGCTATGTAGGTGTTGGTCATGCGGGAAGTCGGCTCATACGCGTAGCTCTGCTTCCTGGAATTGCCGGTCACCGCCATGCCCATACGGCGGGCGTTAAATTTATCGATCATGTAGGATTTCAGGACGCCGTTCTCGATCAGGACGTTCCTCCGGGCCGGCGTGCCCTCGTCGTCTATGTTGATGGAACCCCATTCGTTGGGAATCGTGCCGTCGTCGATGGCCGTCACCTTGGGTCCCGCTACCTGCTGGCCCAGCTTTCCGGCGAACTCCGACTGATTATAGGCCACGGAAGCCGCCTCCAGCGAATGTCCGCAGGCCTCATGGAAGATCACGCCGCCGAAACCGTTGCCGATAGCCACCGGCATCGTCCCTGCCGGACAATAGCCCGCGTTCAGCATCGTAACCGCCTGCTGCGCCGCCTCGGTCCCGCAGGTCCTGGGATCGACCGTATCATACAGTTCAAAGCCCACCCTGTGTCCCGGGCTGCAGGATCCGGTCTGCATCTCTCCGTTCCGGCTGGCCACCGCCTGGACGCTTATGCGGCTGCGGATCTGGCGGTCCGAAGTCAGAAGACCGTCGCTGTTGGCGATCGTCACGCAGTGGTCCACGGCCAGGTCGCTGCACCGGACCTGGGAAATGCTCTCATGAAACGCCTTGGCCGCCGCGTCCGCTTCCCGCAGCCGGTCGATCTTGTCCTGATTGGCCACCGTTGCCGGCACGATGCGGATGGGGTGGATATCCCCGAAAATGCGCTCCCGCAGATGAATGTGGATCGGGGCGTCGCCCTCTCCCAAAGCTCCCGCCACTTTCTCCGCGCAGGCCAGAAGCCCTTTCTCGCTCATGTCCGAGGTGCTGGCAAATACGCTGCGAAGCCCCTTGTAGACGCGGACGCTGGCCCCGGAGATCAGCTGATCCCCGATGGAGTAAACCTTCCCGTCCAGCAGAGAAATATTTTTGCTGTTGGTATGTTCCAGATAAAGCTCGGCGTAATCTGCGCCGGTAGACATGGCCCTGGCCAACACCAGCTCCATGGTTTTGGAAGATACTGGAATCTGTGACATATAAACCTCCTTGTCTCGTTTAATCAGCCCCGGTCCCCTCCTGCCGGAAGAGCCGGCGGCCGCTCTGTCCTCTATAGTACCACAAAAGACGAATCGGGGCAAGGCAGTGTTTTCAAAAGACGCACACGGCCTGCCCGACAGTATCTTTCCCTGTGATATTTCCAAATAAAATAATGTAACCGTTCAGCCAGTTTTATGAGCAAATAAAGTCGCGCAGCGACGGAAAGCGCATAAGCGCGACTTTGCGAATTGACGGCTGGACTGTTGCAAAATAATAGGATATAAATTATAACTATTTGCAAAAAGAGGCGCAGACATGTATAATGAAACCAGCTGACGCGGAAAGCGTTTCTATGGAGGGACGGATTTTCTATCTGAAAGACACAGACCGCAGCCCGGATCTCTTCTCGGAAATCTGCCGGTCATCGGCCATGACGACAGCCGGGTCGACGTTCCGGCCGCGGAAGAAATGGTGGATTACGCCATGTCAAACGGCATCAATTATTACGACACTGCCTGGGACTGCCTCAATGTGTGCGAAATGAACATAGACGCCTGCCTGGATCCTGGGTTCGGCATTGTCCCTTACCTGCTGGAGCAGCTGCGCCAGAATATCCGCACCTTCGAGACGGACTCGCCGCGCACCTTCGTTCAGAAACCTGGATTTTATTCCTGATACGGAGCAATTTACGAAAGGATAAACACACTTATGCAATTATGCGGACTGCAGAAAACAACTCTTCTCGACTTTCCCGGCCTGGTAGCCGCCACGGTTTTTTCAGGCGGCTGTAATTTCCGCTGCCCCTTCTGTCACAACGCGGATCTGGTCCTGCAGACGGCCGGCGAACTGCTGACTCAGGAGGAACTGCTGGCCTTTTTAAAAAAGCGAAAAGGAATCCTGGACGGCGTCTGCATCACCGGCGGCGAGCCCACCCTGTGGCCGGAAGAACTGAAACGGCTGATGGCCGCCATCAAAGATCTGGGATATCAGGTGAAGCTGGACACCAACGGCTACCGGCCGGACGTGCTGAAACAAATCTGCGAGCTGGGACTGGCGGACTATATCGCCATGGATATCAAAGCGGGACGCCCCCATTATGCCGGGGCCTGCGGCCTCGACGAGGTGCGAATCGAACGGATCGAAGAAAGCGCGTCCCGGCTGATGGAAAGCCGGATCTCTTATGAATTTCGGACCACCACGGTCTGCGGGCTCCATACTGCGGAAGATTTCACGGACATCGCTTCGTGGCTGCGGGGCTGCCAGCGGTATTTCCTGCAGGGCTTCGTCGACTCCGGCCATGTACTGCAAGCCGGCTTTTCAGCATTTTCACGGGCAGAACTGGAAACATTCCGTCAGATCCTCCTGCCGGACATCCCCTGCGCTGAAATCCGCGGGGTGGATTATTGAAATTGTCCGCACTCGAAACCGATTTCTCTCATCCACCTCACGGGCAGCGTTCCGCTTGCTTTATAGAAACTTTATCTTTTTCTTTCCATCGTCATGAGACCGCCCGTACCGGCGGCTTCATGGCGGCGCGGAAGCTGCCGCTCTTTACTGCTCCGGCAGCAATGTCACTTCCGCCAGTAAAGGATAATGATCGGACGGGAGAATCTCTTGTTTTAACAATTCACTGTAATATGATTTCGTAACAATATCAAATCTCCTGCAGCGGAACTGATTTCTGCTGACAAAAATATAATCGATCTGATTATTCCGGTTGTCATATTCATAGCGGTGAAGCGTCCTTTGACGGCTGTCCGGCTTTATTTCCGCACAATCCCACACATCCTCCGCGATCCGGACAAACTCCCGGTGCGGAAGCATATACGGCTGGCTGTTCATATCCCCGACGATGGCAAAGGGGATTCCGCCTTCAAACATTTTACCTTCCTGAATCAAATCCACCAGAATTTGGGCCTGCTTATACCGAATGAGATCGGACACTTCCTGATCGGAACCAACCGGAGTATGTCCCAAATGTGTGTCGCAGAAACCAAACGCTCTGCCGCTCTCCCGGTCGCACAAAACTGCATAAACGGCCTTCCGCGGCTGATGCATGATTCCCCTGGCCAGGTCGAGCTTCGTTTCATTCTCTTCTGCCGCTTCCCGGATATAGGAATGCTCCTTCTCCGGCTTCTCGGAAAGCCACTTGGTCCCCCAATGCAAAAGCCGGAACTTTCTCTTGTCATACATGACATAAACGCCTTGCTCATGGAGTACCGGCTTGGCCGGCGAGCCCACCATTTCATAATCCGCCAGATCGGCATTGCATCGGATACGTTCACGATGAACGTCGGAAACCTCCTGCAATCCGATCACATCCGGATGCCAATCCAGCAGCATCTCAAACATCGGCTCCAGCCTTTCTTCCCGCAAAAGGATCCTGTTGTAAATCTCCGCGTTCTTTTTTTCGGATGTTAGCACATTAAAAGACATCAGTTTCATATTGTTTTTCCTCTCTGAATTTATTTCACACAATCATATTCTTAATCCGCGCCTTTAAGCAAAAGGGGGACGGCCTGTCCCCCTTTCGCCGGCTGCATGGCCTAACACTATTTTAAAGCGCTCAGGTAACTCGAATATCCTTTTCGATACAGTTCAAGCAGCTCGTCCGCGCCTAATTTCTTAAGCTCGTCGATAAAGGAATCGACCGTATCAAGGCTCCTTGTCCCTACGATAAATCCCGCTGTTTCGGTCGTAACATATTCATCCAGGACAGTTTTCAGATCGGCAACCGTAGCCATATCCTCTTCCTCCAGATACATCTCCGGCAGGGAAACCACCGTCAGGCTGTCCTTCCACGCATCCGTCAGCGCATAACGCCAGCATGCATCCACCGCTTCCGGATCTGTATATTTTCCCTGATCTGTTACGGTAAACTCTTTGCCGGTTACCACATCCGTCTTTGTAAGCTCCTTTTCCGTGTACGGCTGATTACCGATCTCACACACATATTTCCATGTTTCGGTGGCGCATCCCGGCCCATACAGCGTGGGACGGATATACTGGTTCACAAAGTCCGTATCATCTGCATCCTTTCCGCATACGATCGCGCCGTTTTCATCAAAATACCATCCGGTTACCGTATCCGTGCAGTACTCAGAACCTTTTTCGGGACCGTACGTATAATTGCTGTATCCTTCCGCGGAGAAACAGTAATCCATCATCTTCGCGATCCGGTCCTTATGCTCCGCACTGCTGGAAACATACGCGACGTTCGCCTGGTAGTTCGGATTCAATGAGGCGGCAACGGAAACGTCTTCCGACGCTTTGACGGGAGCCAGCGCGATCCATTCTTTATAATAATCCGCATTATCCTCTTTGCTCAGGCGGGTAGTCGTACCGTCTGCCATCACGCTGCACAGCCCCTGGCTCATCAGGGAACGCCACGCGTTGGTATTGATTCCTGAATCAAAATAGTCCTGTGACATTAACCCTTCTTCATACATGGTATGCCAGATCTCCACAAATTTTTTGTAGTCGTCCGTATAGCAGGGCAGATAAATCTCGCCGTCCTTGATTGCAGGGGAAGTGCCCCAGTTGTCCAGGGTCGTACCTATATAGCCAAGAGAGGCCCAAAAATAAGCCTTATCATTTTTGCCGATTGACAAAAACGGTACATAATTTTCTCCCATGCCGTTCGGATCCGCCTTCTTGAAAGCGCGCAGCATATCCAGAAGCTCATCGACGGTCGTCGGCATCTGCAGATTACATGCCTGCATATCCTTTTCATTGACAAAAATACGCATGTTATTTGTCAGACTTCCGCTGGCCGCGTACTCACCGCGCATATACACAGAGGGCAATCCGTACATTTTTCCGCTTTGGGTCGTACACGCTACAAATGCGTCCGGATTCTCCTGCATGACGGCATACGCGTTGGGCATCATGTCTTCATTCAGGTATTCCGTCCAGTCCATGATCAGGCCCTCTCCGTCGCCGTATCTGACGGCGTCCTTTGAGCTGAGGGAGATCCCCCATACGATATCATACATGTCTGCGGTAGAGAACATAAGTCCTACCGTCTCTCCTGTGTTCTCCGTTTGCGTCAGCTTAAAATCCACATTGAACTTATCGCTCAGATGCTGGAACCACCACAGATCCGTCACGTCTGTCGTCGCCGCATTATTTCTTGTAGTCAAAACCGACAGCGTGATCCGTTCGCTCATATCCACATCGCCCGGCTTTTCATCGGCCGTGCTTTCCGCGGCGCTTTCCGTTTTACTTTCCGCGGCCGTTGTCGCAGCGCTCGTCTGAACGCTCTCTTTCTCCGTATTGTTCGGAGCCGTTGTAGAAGCGCCGCTCCCGCCGTTGCCTCCGCATCCTGTAAACAGCATTGTCGCTGACAGCAGCATCGCTGTCATTCCTCCCAAATACTTCGCTCTCATTTTTTCCTCCTCCTGTTATGGTATGGTTTTCATCTATCTCATCGGGAGCGTCCGCTCCCGGTTCGACCTACTCTTTGATTGCGCCGATCATTACGCCTTTTACAAAATATTTCTGCACAAAGGGGTAAATGATCAGCATCGGCGCGCTGGCAATAAACACCAACGCATATTTCATAACTTCCGCCAGATATTCCCGCGCAATGGCATTTTTCAGCATCTCCGCGCTGACCACGCCTTCCGAAAGCGCATTCTCAAACGCGCTCTGATTCAAAATCAAAATCCTTCTGAGGACCAGTCCCAACGGCTGATAATCTGTGTTCGGAAGATACATCATCGCATTGAAATAGCTGTTCCAATGGCCTACCGCATAGTACAGTACCATAACCGCGATGATCGGCTTCGCCAACGGCAGGGCGATCTGAATAAACGCTTTTATCTCGGAGCAGCCGTCTATCCGCGCCGCCTCAAAAAGACTTTCCGGAACGCTGTTCTGAAAATAAGTCCTTGTAACGATGGTATTGTATACGCTCAGGCCGCCGCTGATAATCATAATCAGCGGGTTATTGATGAGGCCCATGTTCTTATACAGCAGATAGGTCGGTATCATGCCGCCGCCGAAATACATGGTAATCATGAAAAACCAGGTGAACGCTTTGCGGCAGAACAAATATTTCTTACTCAGGGCATATCCCAGCGGTATGGTTAAAAACAGATTAAAAAGCGTTCCAAAAAAGGTATAAAAAATGGTATTGCGATAACCGAGCCAAACCTGCTTGTTCGCCAGAACCGCCTTATACGCTTCCAGGGAAAATCCAACGGGCAGCAGCCCCACTTTTCCTGTAATGACCGCTTCCGCGTCTGAAAAAGAAGCGATGACCGTATAATACAGCGGATATGCGAAAAGAAAGAGCAGGACCGTCATAATCAACGTATTGATAAAGCCGAACACCGTATTGCTGTTAAGCTGTATCGTTCTGTTTTTAGACATTGTTTTCATTTGCACCTCGCTTTAAAAAAGACTCGTATCCGTTATCTTTTTCACAATCCTGTTCGCCGCAATGAGAATCAGGATGTTGATGATGTTGTTAAACAATCCGATCGCCGACGCATAGCTGCTCTGTCCGTCGATGATTCCCACATTATACACATACGTAGAGATAACGGAAGATCTCGGCAGGTTTAAGTCGGTCTGCAGCAAAAAGATTTTGGAGTGTCCCAGCGATAACAACTTGCCGATCTTCATAATAAAAGTAATTACAATGGTTGGCATAATGGTCGGAAGATTGACATAACGGATAATCTGCAGACGGTTCGCGCCGTCTATCCTCGCGCTCTCGCACAGCTCCGCCGACACTCCGCTCAGCGCCGACAGATACAGAATCGAAGACCAGCCGATTCCCTGCCACAAACCTGACCATACGTAAATCGTGGAAAAATATTCCGGTATATTGATAAAGGCCTGCCGGGTTCCCCCCAGCGCTTCAATCACATTGTTGATCACGCCGTTCGAGCGGGACAAAAACAATAATACCAGCGAACATACCACTACGTCCGACAAAAAGTGCGGCATATAGGATACCATCTGCGCTACCTTTTTGAACTTCTGGTTATATATCTCGTTCAGCATCAACGCAAACAGAATCGGGATCGGAAATGTCGCCAGCGAATACACCGTTATGGAAAGCGTATTCCTCAGCATTTTCAAAAAGTTCGGATTCTTCACAAAACGAATAAAATGCTTTAATCCGACCCACTCGCTCCCCCAGATTCCCAGACTCGGGCGGTAATTTTTAAAGGCGATCTGCAAACCGTACATCGGGCCGTATTCGAAGATCAAAACATAAACCAGCGCCGGAAGCATCAATAGAAGCAGCTGCCAGCTTCGCTTGAGCTCTTTACTCCATTCTGCTCTTTTTTTCATCCTTTCATCCCTTTCCGCATGTGATCAGTTCCGTCAGTACCTGTCTCCAGCTTTCCGGCGGTTCCAACGCCATGATCTCACTCAGAAGCTCTGTTCCGGAATAATCCTTCTGCAGGCATCTGTAAATATTTTCTTTCATCTTTATGCTTCCCTGGAAAGAATCCAGCACCGCAAACACTCTGTCTTTCAGGCCGCTGTCGCCGCACAGCGCCGTTCCCTGCAGCTCAATCCGGATTTCCCTTGACGGGT
Organism: uncultured Lachnospiraceae bacterium; assembly: GCA_947626915.1. Lineage (GTDB taxonomy): Bacteria > Bacillota > Clostridia > Lachnospirales > Lachnospiraceae > UBA3402. Next base: position 2,330 of record CANQUA010000021.1, on the reverse strand, counting down.
CCGTGCCTTTCAGAGCCAACGTCAGGGTCCTTGTATTTTTATCGTACCGTTTCTCAAATTCTTCCGTCGCCGCGATCCGTTCCGGATCCGCAAAACCCCTGAAAGATACGATATACCTTCTCCTGTCCGGAATGACCGAAAGATCGCCGCTGGGGCGGATATACAGCGCTGCTTTCTCCTCCTGCCACTGCAGGCGGATTTCCGTTTTCAGAAACGCCCCGTTTTCAAAATCAAACCCTTCCCCCGCGTCCTCATACAGCTCATAACGGTTATCCGCGCCCGGAAATACATAGATTTCCAGCTGTTCCGGATTGCCGGTATCATTTCCCATTTCCGAGATATCGGCCATAGGAACGATTGCGCCGGCTTTTGCCAGTACGCCCTGATATTCGATGGGACGCGTGAGGACCATGTGCCTGCCGCTTTTCCCTCCCTGATAGCAGGTCCCATTGTATACATCCGTCCAGATTCCGCCCGGCAGCCAGGTCTTTTCTGCGGTGCGTCCCGTTTCCTTATCCGCCGGGTGGACCATGGGCTGTACCAGCAGCTGATCCCCAAAGAAATATTCATTGCGGTACTGGTAGCTGCCTGCCTCCGCCGGATAGTGATAATATACCGGAACTACCACCGGCGTTAACTCATTATGACACTGATAGTTCATGGTATAGAGATACGGCAGCATACGATGACGAAGCCTCAAAAGCTCCTCGGCGGCCTCACAGTACGGGCTGGGAAATCTCCACGGCTCCTTCCCCGCAAACGGGCTGGAACTGCTGTGGAACCGGTTGATCGGGGAAAAGACCCCCAGCTGAAGCCAGCGCACATATAATTCGCAATCCTTAATCCCGCAGGCATGTCCGCCTATATCGTGACTCCACCAGGTATACCCTACATTGGCGGCCGTGGCCGTAAAATACGGCTGATATTCCAGGGATGCCCAGGTTATAAGCGTATCTCCCGAAAAGCCGACCGGATAGCGATGGCTACCCAACCCCGCGTACCGCGACGCCATCACCCCGCGTTTTCCGTTTCGCGTCAGATCATAGTGATGATAATGATTCAGCATCCACAACGGATCGAAACCCTCAACGGCGGCAATATTTCCCTGCTGCCAGTCCATCCACCAAAAATCCACGCCCCTTTCCTCATTCGGATGGTGAAGATACTTAAAATAAGCCTTGACAAATTCCCTGTTCGTAAAATCAAAGCGTATCGGAAATTCCGATTCCGGATCCAGGTTCATAGCCGACGCCATCTCCGGATACGGTTCCTCGAACGCTCTCACGCCATCCGCCGGATGGAGGTTCAGCGCGACGCGGTAGTGATGTTCATGCAGCCATTTCAGGAAGCGGTCCGGATCCGGGAAATAATCCCTATTCCATGTATAGCCGGTCCAGCCTATCCCGTAACGGGCCGGAATATTAACTAAATGCCAGTCCATGTCCAAAACCGCCACGGAAAACGGAATCCTGCGCTCTTCAAAATGCATCAGCAGCGCCTTATAGCTTTCTTCCGTGTATTTCCAGTACCTGCTCCACCAATTTCCCAGCACATACCGGGGCAGCAGAGGGATCGGCCCGGACAGCTGATAGAAATCGTGAACGGCCTTAAAATAATCATGTCCGTATCCCAAAAAGTAAGTATCGATACAGCCGTCCTTCCTGGGAGAAAACCAGCCGTCCTCCGTAATAATCAGGGATTTTCCATCTTCAAAAAAAGTTCTGCCGCTGAAATCGCAGAGTCCGAAGCCCAGATCCACTTTGCCTTTGCCGCACAGCTCCGAATGATAATCTATAAACGTGTCTCCGTCGCAGCGGTCCAGGGTTCTGGCCGTTCCCTTTAAATTATGGTTTCTGGGAGGGTTTCCGTAGCAGGTGGTGCCGTAATACCATCTTCCGCCATAATTTGTAAAATCATACTTCACATCAATATAAAGATGATTCTTCGTAAACCCCTTTTTGTCATATACCATATGGAAACAGCTGGTATCTATTTCCAGGCAGTCCGGCTGATCTTTCACGGTAAAGGCGGGCAGAGCGAAGTTTCTGTTCCAAACCACCTGCGTCGCCCGGTCCTCAAACTCGCCGTCCGCAGAGTATTCCATCCGGAGCATCTGCTCCGTGAGAACTGTAAACCGGTAATTCCTGCCCTGAACCACACACTGCGGATTTGCCTCTCCTTTCAAATTTAGTCTGAATTGTTCCGGCATTTTGTTGATTTGCTCCATGATTAGCTTCCCTTTTCTTCTGTTTGCCAGGGTTGTTTCATGAAGAATAATCTTAACCTGAAAAAACGTTGATCATATCGGGAGTTATGGATGCTATACAAAA
>CANQUA010000020.1 GCA_947626915.1 uncultured Lachnospiraceae bacterium | reverse complement strand
AGGACCGGGACACGGCCCTTTTGCGGGAGCGGATACAAAAGGAGTCCATGACCGGCTACAACTACTGGTATCTGGAGACCGCCGCGGCTGAGATCATCCGCTTTATGGCCCAAATCGCCGCCAGTATCACTCTCACCGCGTCCTTTTTCGGCGTCAAAAGCATCCCCCTGTGGATGAAGCTGGCCCTGATGGGCGGCGTTCTCCTGACCTTGCTGGCTGGTATGCTTCTCAAGTCGCGGAGCGAGCGAATCATGAAAGTCTTTTTTGACCGGCTGGTGGACACCAATATCCGCAGTGAAAAGCTGGAGTCCTTCATAACAGGGTATTCCAACGGCAAGGACATCCGACTCTATGGCATGGCAAAGGACCTGGCGGCGCGGTCTCTCCGGTTCGGAAACGAGTTTTGCCGGGAGATTGCCCGGACGGACATCCCCGCAAGCCTCCTCAATTCCGTGGGGAAGGTATTCGATTACAGCCTCCGGTTCGGCGTTTATATGATCCTGATCTTCGCCTCCCTCCGGGGCGGGGTGTCCGTGGGATTCATCGCCCAATACGTGTCCTGCATCACCCTGCTCATCGCCGCCGTTACCGAGCTTGTGAGCACCGTGCAGATGACGCTTCTCAACGACACGTATCTAAAGCGCTACTTCTCCTGGTTCGACATCCCCAACGATATGTACAAGGGCACCCTCACCGTGGAGAAGCGGGACGACAATGAATATTACGTGGAGTTCCGGGATGTGTCCTTCAAGTACCCCCACACGGACGCCTGGGCCCTGCGGCACGTCAATTTGAAATTCAAGGTTGGCGAAAAGCTGGCCGTGGTGGGCATGAACGGCTCCGGCAAGACCACGTTTATCAAGCTCCTCTGCCGCCTATACGACCCCACGGAGGGCGTCATACTTCTGAACGGCGTGGACATCCGCAAATACGACTATGACGAGTACATGTCCCTTTTCTCCGTAGTGTTCCAGGACTTCCGGCTCTTCTCCGTCAGCCTGGGGCAGAACGTAGCCGCCAGCACAGATTACGACCAGGCACGAGTGGAGGATTGCCTGAAACGCGCTGGGTTTGACAAGCGGGAGGCAGACATGCCCCGGGGCCTGGACACGCCCCTCTACAAGGACTTCGACAAGGACGGCGTGGAGATCTCCGGCGGCGAGGCTCAGAAGATCGCCCTGGCCCGCGCCCTCTACAAGGACGCGCCCTTCATCATCCTGGACGAACCCACCGCCGCCCTGGACCCGGTGTCGGAGTATGAAGTCTACAGCCGCTTCAACGCCATTGCCGGAGACAAAACCACCGTCTACATCAGCCACCGCCTGGCCTCCTGCCGCTTCTGCGACAATATAGCCGTCTTCCACGAGGGCAAAATCGTCCAAACCGGCCGCCACGAGGAGCTCATAGCCGATGCGGCCGGAAAATACCACGAACTCTGGAACGCGCAGGCGCAGTATTATACGGCAAAGTAATCCGATAGAAGCAGCTTTCGGCCGGGATGGGTCGAAAGCTGCGCTTTTTTCATCCGTTGCACTTTCTGAAATAATAGATTTCAGTCATATTTGCAGAACACCCTTGGCAAATCTCGTCTCATTTTTTAAATTTCCCCCACTCCCTTTATTTCCTTTCCCCCGCTTGTACCCTTCCGGTCCCTGAAACCTGCGTGTTCCGGCCGAGAAAACGCCGAAACAGCCTCTCCGGCAGTCCATTTAAAAGAACAACTTGACATTTTAACAGAATCGTAATATATTAGAAATAATTTGAGACAGAAATCGGAATAAAATGTTACAAAAACGGAATAAAAACTGGCATATGGTGAATAAAATGTAATATACAGCTGAAAAATCCGCTGCAATTTGTAACAATATCATTTTCCGGTCCCCGGCGATTGAAAGCCATATCCCATAAAATTGCCTGTATCGACCGGAAAACAGACCGGAAAGTGGGGGTGATACCTCATTTTTTATCGGAAATCAGAAAAAGGAGAGACTTGTGACATGCTGACAGGATATTCATTTCTTCAAAAAGTTTTTCGGGCCGCCGGCTGCGGCGTGAAACGGACGGCCGAAAAAGCCCGCAGGCACAAGACGGCGCTTCTGTGCGCGGGTCTTCTGCTGGCCGCGGCGGGCCTGTCTTTGGGAGATCCCGGTGCGGAAAACAGCGGCTCCCTGACGGCGTTCGCGGAGACGCCCGCCGTGACGGTGAAGGAAACGGAGCGGGAGACGGAAGAATCGAACGAGCTTACGGCAGAGAAGATAGAGGAAGAGGCCGAAGATCCGATCCGGCAGGGACAGCAGCTGGTCGGTTCCCTGCTGATGCAGGGGATCCGGGAGGATGAACAGGAGCGGGAGGAATTCAGTAAGGAAATGACGCAGGCCCTCCGCCAGGCCCGCAGGGAGGAACTGAACCGTAAAAACGGAAAGGCGGAGAATGCGCAGAAGGAACCGGAACAGCCGGTTTTAAGCGAAGACGGCGAAAAGATCGCCGAAGAGATCGCGCTGGAGCAGACCGAGGAACTGCCGGTCGTCCGGAAGGCGGCGTCGGCGGTTTCCTATACCGAGAGCGATTATCAGGTGCTTTTAAAGATCGTGGAGGCGGAAGCGGGAATCTGCGATGAGAAAGGGAAGATTCTGGTTGCGAACGTGGTGCTGAACCGTGTCCGCAGCAAAAAATTCCCCAATACGATCACGGAGGTCGTCTATCAGAAGAAGCAGTTCTCTCCGGTCGCCAACGGAAAGATCGACACCTGCACCGTGACGAAAGAGACCATCGACTGCGTCAACCGTGCCCTGGGAGGCGAGGATTATTCTCAGGGGGCGCTGTATTTTATGTACCGGCAGGGTTCCAGCGCGGGAGCGGCCAGCTGGTTTGACCGGGACCTGACGTTTTTGTTCAGCCATGGCCGGCATGAATTTTTTAAGTAGGACGCGGAGATTTCAGCTTGCGGAAATGTTCTTCAGGTGGTAATATTTTTCTGACAGAAGCAGTCCGCCCGGGACCGGGGGCGGGAGGATTCCCGCGCAGCCGGGATGTCCGGACGGACGCGGCGGCGCAAAACAGAGAAAGAGCAGGGACAGAGTCTCATGAAGATTACGGAATTAAAATGTTCTGCCTGCGACGGAACACTGAAGATCGACGAACAGAATCCGCATTATGCTGAGTGCGAATATTGTCATACCCGCTATACCATCGAATGGGACCGTCCCGGCAGCCACGGCGCGCCGGGAGAGGGGGACGCTCATCTGACCCGCGTAAATCCGGGAGAGGGCCTGCCTCCCAGGATCCAGTACCAGCCGGTCCCCGACCGTCCGAGGCCGCCCCTGTCCAAGGGCGCGAAGCTGAAGCAGATCATCGTCGCGGGGGCGTGCGCCGCGGCGTTTATAGCCGTGGTCACCGGCGTGGAGCTGTACCGTCAGGGCCGGAGCGAGGACGGGCTCCCGGCTCATACGGGATCGGTCCAGGGGGGCGCTGGTTCCCAGACAACCGCCGAAGAAGCGGGGAAAGACGCGGCCGCGGATACGGAACTTTCGGGACTTCTGGCGAAATTTGCGGAAGCGGTCTTCGGCAGGCCAGCCGGGGAGATCCGGGAGGAAGAGCTGGCGCGGATCCAGTGGCTGGAGATCCGGTCCACGATCGAGAACCGCCGCGTGGGCTACAGTTTTGAAAATCTCCTGGAGGATCCGGAGGCGGCGCTTATCTGGCTCGAATTTCCGCGGGACGACGGCTACGCGGTGGAGCTTTCCTGTCTCCCGGCGTTTACCGGCCTGAAAGCGCTGGACGCCGGTCAGTCGCTGCGCGCGGAGAACGTGGCCGGGCTGAAGCTGGAGAGCGTCAGCGGGTATTTTGACAGCCTGGATGAGGCGGCGGCGCTGGTGGAACAGCCGGAACTGCTGAAACGGATCGCAATCACCGGCAGCACCGTAAGCCTCAGCGGGATCGAAAAGCTCCCCCATCTGGAATCCCTGATCCTTGACACGGACAGCCTGGAGGAAGAACGCCTGCTGGTCAGCGGCACATCCTTAAAAGAGGTCGCGCTCGATATGTACAGCGGCTCCATGGATTTTACGATCTTCGGGGTGATGCCCTGGCTGGAAGCTCTGACGATCGAGTCGGAGAACCTCCGGGACATCGGTTTTGTATCGAAAATGACCGGGCTTAAAGAGCTGAACCTGCGGTACGGCGAATTTATATCCCTGGACGCGCTCAAAGACAATACCCGGCTGGAAGCGCTTTCCATTTTGAGCTGCGGCGAGCTCAAGGATCTGTCCGTGCTTGAGGGCCTGACCGGCCTGCGCAGTCTGACGCTGGAGCTGCCCTACGGCTGTCCGGAGCCGGATCTGAGCGCGCTGACCGCCATGGAAGAAATGTACCTGGACGGTTTTACGCAGACGGGCTTCCTGCGTTCCATGGAAAATCTCCGGGAACTGACGCTGGACAGCTGCACCGTGGATACGCCGTCAGATTTTGGGGGACTGGTCAATCTGAAGTCCCTGACCTGCTCGTCCTTCGGCTACATGGAGCGGGATTACAGCTTCGTGACCTCTCTGCCCGCGCTGGAAGAGCTGGATATGCACGGGACCATTACATACGGGGACATCGCGGACATCTTCAACATGCCGTCGCTTAGAACCCTGAATATCAGCGGGATGGAGTGCGTCATCGGGTTTGACCGGATCGAGGAAAACACTCATCTGGAAAGTTTATCCGTGAACCATATGAAAACCTACGCCAATGTGAGCGTCAGCGGCGGGGGCGGCATCTACTCCGTCGACTGGGACGACGTGGAGTTTACGGAGCATCTGGATTTCCTGGCGAAGCTGAAGGGACTGAAGCATTTGAGCATCCGCGAAAACGATCTGACGGATCTGAGTTTTGTGTCGGAACTGCCGGCCCTGGAGTCCATCGATTTCGGGGATAATTATGTGACGGACCTGTCGCCCCTGTCCGGCCTGCGGGCTTTGAAACAGGTCACCTGTACTGACAACCCGGTCTCCAATTTTGAGGTGCTGGGAGATTCGGTGACGGTGATCCGGTAAGACGGTTTATTTCCGGCGTTCGCCCGGCAGCCTGTATTTTGTATAATACGTCGAAAAATGCGTTTGCAGTTCCCGCGCCAGGGCAGGATAGAGGGGGATTTTTGTGCAAAATGACGGAATTTCGCTTCCGGTCCCGCCGGATTAGAAGAAAAAAGGAAAAAACAGGGGAAGAACCATTGAATTCCACGGAAAAGCTTGACTTTTTCTTAACAAAGTGGGATAATAACTACTGAATTTGGATTTCGGAACTATTATATATTTTTTTAAGAAAAGAGGTAAGATACATCATGGCTACTCCGGATTTAACCAAGTACGGCATTACTGGAACCACCGAGATCGTTTACAACCCCTCCTATGAATATCTGTTCGAGGCGGAGATGGATCCCAGTCTGGAAGGCTACGACAAGGGCCAGCTCAGCGAACTGGGCGCGGTAAACGTTATGACCGGCGTTTACACCGGACGTTCCCCCAAGGACAAATTCATCGTCATGGACGAGAATTCCAAAGACACCGTATGGTGGACTTCCGACGCTTACAAAAACGACAACCATCCGGCTTCCGAGGAGACCTGGAAAGCGGTCAAGGACCTGGCGGTGAAAGAGCTCTCCAATAAAAAGCTGTACGTGATGGACGCCTTCTGCGGCGCCAACAAAGACACCCGCATGGCGATCCGTTTCATCGTGGAAGTCGCATGGCAGGCCCATTTCGTAAAGAACATGTTCATCCAGGCTTCCGAGGAAGAGCTTAGGAACTTCGAGCCGGATTTCGTCATCTACAACGCTTCCAAGGCGAAAGTAGAGAACTACAAGGAGCTGGGCCTCAACTCCGAGACCGCGGTCGTCTTCAATATCACCAGCCGTGAGCAGGTTATCCTGAACACCTGGTACGGCGGCGAGATGAAGAAAGGCATGTTCTCGATGATGAACTACTACCTGCCGCTTAAGGGCATCGCTTCCATGCACTGCTCCGCCAACACCGATATGAACGGCGAACACACCGCGATCTTCTTCGGCCTGTCCGGCACCGGCAAGACCACCCTGTCCACCGACCCGAAGCGTCTGCTGATCGGCGACGACGAGCACGGCTGGGACGACAAGGGCGTCTTCAATTTCGAGGGCGGCTGCTACGCGAAAGTCATCAACCTGGACAAAGAGTCCGAGCCCGACATTTACAACGCGATCAAGAGGAACGCGCTTCTGGAGAACGTGACGGTAGATGAGAACGGCAAGATCGATTTCGCCGACAAGAGCGTGACCGAAAATACCCGCGTTTCCTATCCGATCAACCACATCGAGAAGATCGTGCGTCCGGTTTCCGCGGCTCCGGCGGCAGAGAATGTGATCTTTTTGTCCGCCGACGCGTTCGGCGTGCTTCCGCCGGTATCGATCCTGACCCCGGAGCAGACCCAGTACTACTTCCTGTCCGGCTTCACGGCGAAGCTGGCCGGCACGGAGCGCGGCATCACCGAGCCGACGCCCACCTTCTCCGCATGCTTCGGCCAGGCTTTCCTGGAGCTGCATCCGACCAAGTATGCGGAAGAGCTGGTCAAGAGGATGGAGATGAACGGAGCGAAAGCTTACCTGGTGAACACCGGCTGGAACGGCACCGGCAAGCGTATCTCCATCAAGGATACCCGCGGCATCATCGACGCGATCTTAAACGGCGATATCAAGGGCGTCCCGACCAAAAAGATCCCGTACTTCAATTTCGAGGTTCCGACCGAACTGAACGGCGTGGACACCGGCATCCTGGACCCGCGCGACACCTATGCGGATCCGTCCGAGTGGGATGCGAAGGCGAAGGATCTGGCCCAGAGATTTATCAAGAACTTTGTCAAGTATGAGGGCAATGAGCACGGCAAGGCTCTGGTAGCCGCCGGCCCGCAGCTGTAAACCGTCCGGCGGCAGACCTGGTTTCCCGCTGCAGAGCGCGGAAAGCGGTTTTGCGTCCGGCTGCCCGGACTGCCTGTTCCGGTGCTATTTCAGATTGGATTTGACATCGGAGGAAAAAACAGGTATAATAAACTCAGGCAAAAAAATAGTGGGGGACTGTTATGGATACAGACGAAAGCCTGTATTGATAGCGGTCCCCTTTGCCGTAGAGGCAGGGACTCTGCTGCGGCGGAACAGGGGAGAGACAGGAGAAGCTTGGGATGAGAAGACGCTGCATTCTGTTTGATCTGGACGGTACGCTTACCGATCCGGGTCTGGGAATCACGAAGTCGGTGCAGTACGCGCTGCGGACCTACGGGATCGAGGAGCCGGATCTTACGAGGCTCTATCCGTTTATCGGGCCGCCGCTAAAGGACAGCTTCATGAAGTATTACGGTTTTCCGGAGAGCCGGGCGAAAGAGGCGATCGGACGGTACCGGGAATATTTCACGGCGAGAGGAATGTTTGAAAACCAGGTTAACGACGGGATCGAGGAGATGCTGGCGGCTTTGCAGAAAGCCGGCAAGTCCCTTTTGGTGGCGACTTCCAAACCGGAGGAGTTTGCGGTGCAGATTCTGAAGCATTTTGATCTTTACCGGTATTTTGATTTTGTCGGCGGGGCCAGCATGGATGAGATCCGGGTGGCGAAAGGCGAGGTGATCCGCTATACGCTGGAGAAAGCGGGGATTGCCTGCAGGAGTGAGGCGCTGATGGTCGGGGACCGGGAACATGATGTTCTGGGGGCCCGCGAGAACGGACTGGACTGCGTGGGCGTACTGTTTGGCTACGGAAGCAGGAAAGAGCTGGAGGAGGTGGGAGCGTTTAGGATCGCGGAGACGGTGAAAGAACTTTCTGAGCTATTGCTGTCGGTATGACGGAAAGCTTCGTCCGGCGCGGCGCTGCCGTCCGGCGCAAAGAGATCACAGGATGTCGATTCTGGTAAAAGTGCACAAAATTATCCCTGGTAATAGACTGGAAAAAGTCACGAAAATTTGTTTATTTATTCAAAATATTGTCATTTTCCGAATAAAAGTGATAAAATAGAGATATGATGAAAGAAGAAGCCCGAATAGTGATTGGATGAGTGAGAAAGGATGATCGGTTTGTTTGAAAAGGGCGAATATATCGTATACGGAATGACAGGTGTATGCCGGGTGAGCGATATCACAGAGATGGACCTGGATGGAGCAGGCAAAAACAGGCTGTATTATGTGCTGGAGCCGACGAGTACCCGGGGAAGCCGCATCATTACCCCGGTGGAAGGAAATAAGAATGTGATGAGGCGGATCATGACCAGTGAAGAGGCTTACGATTTGATCAACCGGCTGGAGGAGATCGAGGGTCTGGGCATCACGGAGGATAAGCAGCGGGAGAACCGGTACAAGGAAGCGCTGATGACCTGCGACTGCCGGATCTGGGTCGGCATCATCAAGACCCTGTATCTGCGCAAGAAAGACCGTATGAACCGCGGCAAACGCCTGACGGAAGTCGACGAGCGTTATATGAAGAAAGCGAAAGAGAACCTGTACGGAGAGCTGGCGATTCCGCTGGGGATCCCGGTGTCCCAGGTAGAAGCGTTCATCACTTCGCGGCTGTATGCGGTCAAATGACGGGGCCGTCTGCAGACATTGAAAAGGGAACGGTGCTGCACAGATGATGAAAATGCCGCAGAAAGGTAAAACAGGAAATTGGTATGCGTAAAAAGAAAATGCTGCCGCAGGGCAGAACCATGGTCCGGATCCGGAAAACCGGCGGACGGAAGGTTCTGACGCGGCAGCTTTTATGATTTGTATGAACACATTTAACAGATCTCTTCGGCCAGCGGATCCAGAATGCCCAGATCCCAGGCCAGCCGGGACAGCACGTATTTGTCGCGGATATCTTTCGTAGCCTTGAAGGTTCTCCGGGCGGTCGGCAGATCGACGCCGAGAGAGGACAGAGAGCCGTCCAGGCCGATGGTCTCCAGAATGCCGAGGATGGTTTCCGAGGACGGCAGTTCCTCGTCCAGGATGCGCAGGATTTCGTCCCAGTGGGAGGCGATTCGCTCAAAGCGGGCGGCATGGCGGTCCAAATCGTATTTTTTCTCTTTTTCCTCCAGCCGGATCATGGCTTCGGCAGCGCTGCCCAGGAAATCCCGCAGTTCGCGGTTCCAGGCGTCGGGATCGAAGGCGCGGACGCCGGCCTCGGCCAGCCCACGGTCAGGCGTGAAAGTTTTCAGCTTCTCATAAAGACGGACGGCGGTCAGGGTGGCGACGGCGCATTGGATCCCGTGCAGATGGACCGGCGTACCGAATTCCAGCCCCCGCATGTCCCATATATGGGAAAAATAATGTTCAACGCCGGAAGCGGGACGGGAAACGCCTGCATAGGACATGGCGATTCCGGTGACGACCAGGCCCTCGAACACGGCGCTCACGGCCTCTTCCTCCCGGGCTTTTAAGCCTTCCGCCCGGCTGATGCACCGCTTTAAGGCGTCGCGGACCAGCCGGGCCACCGCTTCGCAGTAATATTCTCCGGTGATCAGATGGGCGATCCTCCATTCCGCGATGCTGACGTATTTGGCCAGCATATCGCCGAGACCGGCCTGCAGCATGGGCAGGGGCGCGTCTTTGAGAAGGGAGATATCGCCGATGATCACGTCCGCGCAGCGCGTATTCAGGGATACCTTGAGCCCGTCTACCGCCATGGAGGAGGTGGAGGACGCGTAGCCGTCCATGGAGGGGGCCGTGGCCACGATGATGTAGCCGAGGTTCAGGCGGCTGCTCAAAAGCTTCCCGATGTCGTTGATCACGCCGGACCCGATGGCGACGATCAGATCGCAGCCGGTATCGAAGTGCATGACGGCGGAGCCGGCGGCCCGTTCATCCGGTTCCAGGTGCGGATCCTCAAATATATGGGCGCTGTAAGGGATCTGATGAGCGTCCAGTACGCCGCAGACGGCGTCGATTGCGGCACGGGTATGGGCGTCGGCCAGCAAAAAAGGTTTCTGCGCGCCCAGACGGGAGATCCACTCCGGAAGTTCCCGGATCGCTCCGGGACGGACGACGGTTTCCAGGATCGCGGCCTGATGGCTCCGGCCGCAGGGACAAGGTTCGGATGGCAAATAGTTTTTCATGTTTATTCCCTCTTTTGATGAATCTTTCATAAAGACATTACAATAGTATCATATAAAAATTATGAATAATAGTCAAGAGCTTTTATGAAAAACGGAAAAATATGAAAAAGACAGGGACGGGACTTGCCAATTCCGGAGAAATCGGCTAATATATAGATACTTTATTAAATGCTTATGAAAGGGCAATAGTGTATGACGGAACCTTCCAATAATGTAGACGTAAAAAGGCGGAACCGGGCAAACACGCTGCGGTGTATCCTGAACTGCGAAAGCATTTCCCAGCCGGAGCTGGCCCGGAGGCTGGCCCTCAGCTGGCCCACGGTCCTGCAGAATGTGAAAGAGCTGGCTGCGATGGGGCTGGTATGCGAGGTAGGTACCTACGAATCGACCGGAGGACGGAAGGCCAGGGCCTATGCGCCTGTCCGGAGCGCCAGGCTGGCGGTCGGACTGGATGTGACCCTGAATCATGTGGGCATCGTACTGGTGGATCTGAGCGGGAAGGTCCTGGATTATTCCCGGAAAAAATATCCGTTCTCCATGGACGACGGGTATTTCCGGCAGCTGAAAAGCATCGTGGATGAGTTTGCAGGAGGGAAAACAAATCTTTTGGGCGTCGGGATATCCCTGCCGGGGATCATCAATGAGACGGGAAGCATTCTTTTGTTTTCCCACGCCCTGGGGCTGAGAGATATTCCCACGTCCACCTTCAGCCGCTATATCGAATATCCCTGCGCCTTTACAAACGACGCCAACGCCGCGGCCATGGCGGAGGTATGGGGAAAGGATGAAAACGAAAATCTGGTCTACCTGTCTTTGAGCAACAGCGTGGGCGGGGCCATCGTGAAAAACGGGGAAATCTATCTTGGCGATAATCTCCGCGCCGGAGAGTTCGGGCACAATACGCTGGTTCCGGGCGGCCGGCAGTGCTATTGCGGGAAAGACGGCTGCCTGGACGCCTACTGCTCCGCCAAAGTCCTGGCCGACCGGGCGGATGGTACGATCATAGGCTTCTTTAACTGGCTGCGGAGCGGGGATGCCCAGGCCGCAGAGGTGTGGAGAGAATATCTGCAGTATCTGGCCGTGGAGATCAACAACCTGCGCATGAGCTTTGACTGCGATGTGATTGTCGGCGGTTATGTCGGAGGTTTTTTGGAGGAATTTGGGGCGCCTCTCCGCGAAATGCTCCGGCAGCGCAACACGTTCCAGCCGGACGATTCGTATTTCAGGAGCAGCCGGTATCATTTGGAGGCGTCGGCGGTGGGAGCGGCTCTCCTGCATGTCAGAAGATTTATCCGCGAAATATGATTAAATCGAAGAATGGCCTTGAGAAATCAGGGCCATTTGTCTATTTTTCATAAAATTCAGAAATAATTTTAATATCTTTTCACTAAAATGTAATTTGCTCTTGACAAATCAAATTGTATAGTTTATTATATACTTAATAAAATACATTATAAAAGTAATTTTCGGAGGAAGAGTATGAATGGCACCATGAAGGCAGCGGCTATGGACGGGATCGGAAAGATTCGATATTTGCGAAAACCGGTTCCGTCACCAAAGCCGGATGAGGTATTGGTTAAGTTGGAATACGTAGGCGTCTGCGGCAGCGATATTCACTATTATGAAACCGGAGCCATCGGCGCATACGTAGTGAAGCCTCCTTTCGTTCTGGGCCATGAGCCCGGGGGAACGGTAGTGGAGGTAGGTGCAAATGTAAAGCATCTGGCAGCAGGGGACCGGGTGGCGCTGGAACCCGGCAAAACCTGCGGACACTGCGAATTTTGCAGAACCGGCCGGTACAATCTTTGCCCGGACGTGGTATTTTTTGCCACGCCGCCGGTGGACGGGGTATTTCAGGAATACGTGGCCCATCCGGAGGAATTGTGCTTCAAGCTGCCGGAGAATGTGAGCACACTGGAAGGAGCGCTGATCGAACCGCTGGCTGTGGGATTCCATGCGGCCAATCAGGGCGAGGCGGGCCCCGGACAGACGGCGGTGGTGATGGGGGCCGGCTGTATCGGCCTGGTTTCCATGATGGCGCTGAGGGACAGAGGAGTCAGCCGGGTTTACGTGGTCGACCTGATGCGGAAACGCCTGGACAAAGCGCTGGAGCTGGGAGCGGACGGCGTCATCGACGCCAGCCTGGAGGATCCGGTCCTGGCCGTTCAGAGATTAACCGAAGGAGCGGGATGCGATCTGGCGATCGAAACGGCAGGGACGGAGACGACAACCCGTCAGTGTATCGATATGGTGAAAAAAGGCGCCAATATCGTGCTGGTGGGATATTCCGCCAGCGGGGAGATGAAATTGCCCATGAGCCTGGTCCTGGATAAGGAATTAACCTTCAAAACCGTGTTCCGGTACCGGCATATTTATCCGATGGCGATCGACGCGGTAGCGGCCGGCCGGGTGAACCTGAAAGGCGTCGTCACCGATATCTTTGATTTTGACGACGTGCAGGAAGCCATGGACAAAAGCGTTTCCGATAAATCGAACATTGTGAAAACGGTTATTCGCTTCTGATAGACACGGCGGAGACGGATGCCATTTGGAAAAGCCGGCCGGGGTCAGGATACCGCCCGGGAGACGGCCCCCAAACAGAGTATCCGGAAAGATTGGTGCGGAGGAGAACTATGAAGCAGAAACTGATCGTTTTATCGGCGGATGCGATGACCTGTGAGGATGTGGAATATTTAAAAACCCTGCCGAATTACCAAAAATACCTGGAAGGCGGGTGCAGGGTGAAACGGGTCCGTTCGATCTATCCCACGATCACCTACCCCTGCCACACGACGATGATGACGGGCGTGTGGCCTGAGAAACACGGGGTGCTGGGAAATATGGAGCTGAGGCCCGGGGCGGAGTATGTTCCGTGGAAGTGGTTTTATTCCTCGGTTTTGTGGAAAGAAGATCTCTTTACAGCGGCGAAACGGGCGGGCCTGACCACAGCCGCCATTTTCTGGCCGGTAACCGGAGGCCATCCGGCGATCGATTATCTGATCGACGAATACTGGCCCCAGCCGGGAGAGGATGACCTGCGGCAGGTGTTTGCCAGAGCGGGTTCCTCCGGGGAGGTTCTGGATATCATCGAGAGGCAGCTCCATGGGATCCGGATCCGCACTCATCCGCAGACGGACGATTTCATCATGCGGTGCGCCGGAGAGTTTATCCGCCGGTATCAGCCGGACCTGCTGATGCTGCACCCGGCCAATATCGATACATACCGTCACAGTTACGGTCTGTTTAACGACCGGGTGACGAAAGGCATTGAGGAAACCGACCGCTATATCGGGGAGCTGATGGAGGCGGTGGAAGAGGCGGGACTTTCTGACTGCACCAATCTGGCGCTGGTCAGCGATCATGGACAGATCGATATCAAACGCATCGTTTCTCCGAACGTCCTGCTGGCGGAGGCCGGACTGATCGAGACGGACGGGGATGGAAAGCTTAAGGACTGGAAAGCCTATTGTCAGTCAGGAGGATCGCAGGCGTTGGTTTATCTGAGAGATCCGAACGACCGGGACGCCTATGATAAGACGTATAAGCTGTTATGCCGCCTGGCGGAAGAAGGGGTTTACGGTTTTGAAAAGGTCTATACGGAAGCGGAGATCCGCAGACAGGAGCACCTGGGAGGCAGTTTCGCGTTCGCGCTGGAGACGGACGGGTTTACTTCTTTCGGGGAGTCGCTGAAAAGGCCGCTGGTATCGGCTTTCCGCTGCGAGGATTACCGGTACGGGAAAGCGACCCACGGACATCTGCCGGATAAAGGTCCGCAGCCGGTATTCTCGGCGAAAGGACCGGCTTTCCGGGAGAACGTGACGCTTGAACGGGCGGATCTGGTGGATGAGGCTCCTACGTTTGCCAGGGCCCTGGGGATCGACCTGCAGGGGGCGGACGGAAGGGTGCTGGAAGAATTTATAAGCTGAGAGAAAGGGACGCAGGGCATGGAGGTATCAACAACCATAGGAGTTTGTCTCAGAAGCTTTGGGAATCCGCTGCTGAATGACTATGAGACTGCCGTACGCCGGCTGTACGATGCGGGGTACCGTACATTGGATTTTACGTTTGTCTGCCAGAATTATTCCAATTATATTCTGAGATATGACGACTGGCAGGAGAGGATCGACCGGATCGCGGAACTGGCTGCAAAATTGGGGATCCGTTTTTCCCAGAGTCATTTGCCTTACGTGCAGACGACGCAGTTTCAGACAGATCCGAACTTTGCCAGTACGGGTTATGCGGAATATTTCGCGGAATGTATGCGGCGGGCTTATATCGGAAGCGGTATGCTGGGGGTACGGTACGCCACCGCGCATCCTCTGAGTTTTCCGGAATTTAATTATGAAGAGGAGCCGAACCTGAAAGGGAACCGGGAATATTACGATTCCTATGTGGAACTGGGGATCCGCTGTCATGTGGGAACTGCTTTTGAGAATATGCTGCCGAGTCTGGACCGGAAATTTCCGGACCGCTACTGCACCCGGTATGAGCAGCTGAACCGTTTGATTGACAGCTTTCAGGATCCGATGGTTGGGGCCTGCTGGGATACGGGCCATGCCAACCAGATGCGCTTCGATCAGGCGCGGGCGCTCAGGGCGGTGGGAAGCCGCCTCAAAAATCTGCACATCAATGACAACCATTACGGCACGAGAGACGAACATCTGCAGCCGTTCATGGGAGAGATCGACTGGTTCAGGCTGATTCCGGTTCTGGCGGAGATCGGCTACGACGGGGATTTGACCTATGAAACGCCGCAGGTGGGGATCCGGGCAGAGGGGGAGATGCAGGACGCGTATCTGCGGCTTACCTACGAAAATGGCTGTTATCTGATGAAAATATATGAGACAGCAAAAAGGAGTACCGGAAAAATATAAGGAGGAAGGAGGAGTTGATTAAGAAAAAGATAATAAAAATGAGTTTGGCGTCTGCTGTGCTCGTCCTGCTTTTAGCCGGATGTCAGACGCAGCCGAATCTCTTAAACGCAGAAGAAGACACACAGAAGGCGCAGAGCACGGGGGAAGAAGAGATTCTGGAAACGTCTCAGTCTGAGAGTGCGGTCCCAGAAGAAACTGCGTCGGAAAGCGCGGCTTCAGAAACAGAGGCGGAATATCCTTATGATTTTACGGATCCGGCTTCGCTTCAGGAACCGGATATTCTCGATCATCTTCCCGTTGCACCGGTTTCAGGTGTGACAGAAGAAGGAAAATATTTCAATCTGAAAGCGGTTGACGATTACAGGGTCATGCAGGGGGGCTGTACTGACGGCAAGTACGTTTATCTGATCTTAAATGACCCGAACGGAAGGATGGATGGGGACGAATGGGTTCCGCTCAGTCTGCTTTTCAAGGTGGACATGGACGGCTGGGAGATTGTGAAGACCAGCGAACCGCTGGAGGTGGATCACGCCAACAGCATCACGTACAATGCGAAGCTGGGACAGCTGATCCTGGCTCACGGAGAATCGCATGGAAAGGGAGCGCCCAATGATATCTCGTTTCTGGACCCGGATTCTCTGGAAATTTTAGACAGAAGGAGCCTGGAACAGAAGATTTACGCGATATCCTACTGCGAGGCCAGGGATCAATATGTGGTCGGGATCCAGGGAACGCCGGATCTGGCGGTTTTGGATGCGGAATTTGACGAGACAGATTATTTTGAAGGGCACAAAGTCTTAGGCAACCAGAATATTGATTGCGATGAGAAGTATATTTATGTGGGTAATTCCGGGGTTGGCACCAAAAGGGCCGGTACGGAGGTAGTCAAGGTTTATGGCTGGGACGGAGCATACAAGGGTATTTTCAGGCTCGGCAGTGTGTCGGAACAGGAGGCTCTGTTTCATGTCGGAGAGGATTATTATGTGACGTTTTATACCGCAGGCGGAAGGGTATATCGGGTCGAGTATGATTTTAGTCTGCTGAAAGAATGAACGGATGGGCAAAAAATAGAAAGAGATAAAAGGAATTCAGATCAACAGGAGGAAAGAAAATGAAATTGAGAAAACAACTGGCTGCAGCTCTTAGTTTGACCATGATCGCATCTTTGGCAGCATGTTCTTCCGGAGGAACAACGAATACTACGGCGGCGCCCCAGACAACTGCCGCAGCTGCAACTACGGCCGCGACCACAGCTGCGTCTCAGACTACTGCGGCGGCAGAAACGACTGTCGCGGCGGCTCCTGAGTATCCGGACTATGTGACGGCGCCAATTACGATTGAATTCTGGCATACGATGGGCTCCGGCAGTAACCTGGAGGCGGTGACGGAAGAGGTAGAGACCTTTAACGCTACCAATCCCTACGGGATCACGGTAGAGGCGACTTATCAGGGCGGATATGCAGACGTACTGTCGAAAGTGAAAACCGCGTACAGTACGGGAAGCGGTCCTGCGATAGCGGTAGTCGGTGCGGGAGGCATTGAAGAGCTGGCCAATGCCGGCGTTCTGATGGACGTGGCCGACTATGTGGCAAGGGACAATTATGATCTGGAAAATATTCCGGAGACATTGCGCCTCTATATGCAGCATTACGAGGGAAAAGTGATAGAATTTCCGTGGCTGGTGTCTTCTGCTGTAATTTACTATAATAAGGCCTTTTTTGATAAAGAACCTGAGTCCATTGAGGAATGGGTGGAGATAGCTAAAAAAATCACGGCAGAAAATCCTGGTGTTTACGGCATGGGTCTTGTCCTGGATACAGGTATGTATAAATCAATTCTACAGTCACTTGGTGCTAATGCCATGACGGAAGGTGAAGAAGGGGACGCTCCGGCTTTATTGGATGATGGCTCTTTGGAAAGATTTATGACTGACTGGTCTACTTGGATTCAGGAAGGTTATTGTGCGCCTTTGAATGTAACGGATTCTCAGAACGTGATGAAGCAGCAGTTTTTTAGCGGTAATTTGGCGGCAATGGCAACCAGCTCTGGCGGTATGGGCAATATGGAAAAATCTTGCAAGGAAGCAGGCATCGAGATGGGCGTGGCCAGGATGGTTGGATACGGTGGTTACTGCGGGCCGATCGGGGGCGGAGGAGTAGCAATCATGACCAGTGATGATCAGCAGAAAGTAGCGGCGGCCTGGGAATTTATCAAATTCCTGATGGAGGATGAACAGCAGGCTCTGGTGGCAATCAAGACCGGATATCTGCCGTTCAGTTACAGTGCGGCTGAAAGTCAGACCATGCAGGATTTCTGGGCAGATAATCCGCATTATAAGGTGGCATATGATCAATTGGATATCTGTACCTATCAGGATTGGTCCATTTATTTGGAGGAATGGAGAGATCAAGTGACCAATTGCATTACCAATGTAATAATAGACGGCTCCATGACTCCCGCAGAGGCGATCGATTATCTGAGAAAACAGGCGGCGATTATCTTCCCGTGACGGAAGAAGCGGACGCCCGGATGATTTTCGTGTTCGGGCGTCCTCGGCTATGGCCGGCCGGAACGCAGTCAAAAGGAGCCACCATTATAGAAAGGAACGGATTGCATGGGAGAAATTGTATTTAAGAATATATGTAAATCGTTTGGAGAGACGAAGGTAATCGAAGATCTGAATCTGACGATCCGCGACGGAGAGTTTACAGTGCTGGTCGGCGCGTCCGGATGCGGCAAAACGACGCTGCTGCGGATGATCGCCGGGATTGGTCCTGCTACCTCCGGCGAGCTGTATATCGATGGAGAGGAGATCAGTGATGTCCCGCCGGGCAAGCGCGGCATTGCCATGGTGTTTCAGAATTACGCCATCTATCCTACCATGACCGTAAAAGGAAATATTGAATTCGGTCTGAAAAACAGAAAGATACCGAAAGCGGAGCGGGAGACTTTGATTGCAGAAGTGGCGGAGACGGTGGGGCTTACGCCTTATCTGAAACGCAAACCGTCGGAACTTTCCGGAGGACAGAGGCAGAGAGTTGCTTTGGCCAGGGCGATGGTAAAAAAACCGAAAGTATTTCTGCTGGACGAGCCGTTATCCAATCTGGACGCCAAGCTGCGCGTTTCCATGCGGACAGAGCTGATCGAACTGCATCACCGGCTGAAGACCACGTTCGTCTATGTGACTCATGATCAGACGGAGGCCATGAGTATGGCGGATACGATCGTATTGATGGACCGGGGCAAGATTCAGCAGATGGCTTCTCCCATGGAGATCTATAATGATCCGAACAATGTTTTTACGGCTCAGTTTATCGGTACGCCTCCGATGAATATCCAGAAAATGAAGGATGGGAAACATCAGCTGGGTTATCGTGCGGAAAAGGTGCAGCTTTCGGAAACGAAACCGGATCTTTTGTATGCCAGGAAAGCAGTTGTTCTGACAAGAGAGATGCTGGGATCGGAGACCATCTATAAGCTGCAGCTGGAAGAGGCGGACGACGGAAGCGGGAAAACGGCGGTGATGGCGAAAACGCCGAATCTGATGTTTGAGGTGGACAGCCGGGTCTATATCGGAGTAGACCGGAAGGATTTGTACTATTTTGATGAAGAAGGGCGGAGGCTGCGCGGGGACGGGATTTCTCCGAGCCTGGAGAAAATGACGGCGGAAGGAGGAGAATCATGAAGCATAAGCAGTTCCGGATCGGAAAGCTGGTATTGCCTTATGTTATGATACTGCCGGCAGTGGCCCTTCTGGCAGTTTTTACGTTCTATCCGCTGTTCAACATGGTTTATTTGAGCTTTTTCAAATATGATATGCTGACGCCGAAAAAATTTGTGGGATGGGATAACTATTACCAGCTTTTCTTTGTTAATATTGATTTTATTGCGGCACTTAAAAATACGGTGTTTTATACATTGGGAGTAATTGTCTTTATGATTTCCCTGGCTTTGATCTTTGCGCTCTGGCTGCAGAGAAGCACCTGGGTCAATGCCATTGTCCAGCGATTTATGTTTTTGCCTCACATCTGCGCCATGCTGACGGTAGCGATGGTGTTTCAGTGGCTGATGGATGACAGGGGACTTTTTAACGCAGTGCTGTCGGTGTTTAATCTGCCGGCGCTCAGATGGCTGAACAGCTCCCATACGGCGCTTTTGTCGATTCTGATCGTAGCGATCTGGAAAGGCGTGGGATATTATGCGCTGATTCTTTTGTCGTCCGTAAAGTCCATTCCGCCGGAGCTTCTGGAGGCGGCGGATCTGGACGATGCGGGAAAGCTGCGGACCTTTTTTAAGATCACGCTGCCGATGCTTTCGCCTCAGCTGTTTTTCCTGCTGATTACGATTACCATCAATTCTTTCAAAGTGTTCGACGCAGTACGGATCATGACCGGGGGCGGCCCCGGCAATTCGTCGGACGTGCTGGTATTTTATATTTACCGCCAGGCGTTCAACTACAGCAAATATGGTCTGTCCGCGGCGGCAGGAACCATCCTTTTGCTGATTCTTCTTGTTATGACTGTGATTTATTTCCGCATCCTGGGTAAGCGGGTGCATTATCAATAAGGAGGGAAAGGAATGTACGAATATAAGAAGCCCAATAAAAAGCTGCTTAAGGTGAAAAAGATTGTATTTGCCGTTATCAGTACGTTTTTCAAGCTTCTGGTGTGCGTGATTTTTGCTTTCCCGTTTTTGTGGATGATCAGCACGTCGTTTAAAACGCTGTACGAGTCGCTGCTTTACCCGCCTACTCTGCTTCCGCAGAATTTTACCGTAGATGCGTATATTTCTCTGTTTGAGCAGGTACATCTGGAGCGGTACATTTTAAACTCTTTGATCATTTTAGTCAGTGTGACGCTTTTGCAGGTGCTCATCATGGTTCCTGCGGCCTATGCGTTTGCAAAATATAATTTCAAGATGAAGGGGGTTCTGTTTGGCGCGGTCATGGTGGCGTTCATGGTGCCGACCCAGATCACGTTTGTATCGGTATTCCAAATGTTTTCCAAGATGCAGCTTTTAGATACGTTGCTGCCTCAGATCATTCCCTGTATCTGCAACGCGTTCGGCATTTTCCTTTTGCGGCAGAATTTCATGCAGATACCGGAAGAACTTCTGGAATCAGCCCGTCTGGATGAAGCGGGAGAACTGAAAATCATGCTGAAGATCATGCTTCCCATGTCCAAATCGACGTTGGTGACAATCATGCTGCTCAGCATGATCGGAACCTGGAATTCCTATTTCTGGCCGTTGGTCATGACGCTGCATGATTCCGTGCGTCCGATCACCATTGCGATTCAGAGCCTGCGGAATCTGGAAGGCGGATTGGAATGGCCCATTATCATGGCAGGCAACGTGATCCTGGTGCTGCCGGTTCTGATTTTGTTCTTCCTGGCCAGCAAAAAGATCATCGAGGCGATGGCGTACCGGGGTGTGAAGTAACAGAAGGACCGCACAAAAAGGAAAAAGGGGCGTTTATAGATGAAACCGCAGGTAAAAGTATCAACTTCCACCAATTTATGCAATCATGTTCTGTGGACGCAGGAAACCTATGAAAGCGAGGACGCAATCCGGCTGATTGCAGAGGCTGGCTACGGGGCGGTCGATCTGGATCTGGCGTTTTGGAGATTGAGCACCGATTATATGGCGAAGGATAACTGGAAGGAATGGGTCGAACGCCAGAGAGACTGTGCTCGGGAAGCGGGACTTTCTTTTTCCCAGGGCCACGCGCATTTTTTTGCTCTGGATCACTGCGAGCTTCTGACAGAAGAGGAGAGGGCTTTCCGTGACAGGACCATTTTGAGGGATATCGAGGCTGCCGGGCTCTGCGGCGTGAAGTGGCTGGTGCTTCATCCGGAATCCTACTGTGATTCGGTTTGGTACTCCCACAGTCTTTCTCTGGAGAAAAACCGGGAGCTGTTTGCCCGCTATGGGGAAGCGGCTGCCAAATACGGCGTTGGAATTGCGATAGAAAACATGTTTATCCACAGTATGCCCTGCTTTGCAGCTTCTTCGGAGGATCTGATAGAACTTTTAGACCGTCTGGGAGATGATTCATTATTTGGCCTTTGCTGGGATACGGGACATGGAAACTTAAATAAGGTGGATCAGCCGGCTGCGGTTCGACAGATGGGACGGCGGCTCAAGGCTCTTCATATTAATGATAACCACGGACAAAAGGATGAACATATTCTGCCGTTTGCAGGGACTATTTGCTGGCAGCCATTTATGGAAGCGCTGGAGGAAATCGGATACGAGGGAGATTTTACCTATGAGATCCATAATTTTTCCAAAGGATTCGATCAGGGGTTTCATCAGAAAGCGGTGGTTTTTGCCAGAGAGTTGGGAGAATATATGCTGACGCTGGGCAGCCGCGGCAGAAGAAGCGAACAGCCCTTTGCTGGAAGGAGCGGATCGATTCGCCTGAGGCAGTAAAAACCGGAGGGAAAATGCCGGGTAAGCGAGGACCAGACGTATTTCGGGATCAAAAAACGACAGGAACCATGCGGTTCGGCTGTTGTGGGAAAGGAAAGAAATATGGAATTAAAGGGAAAGAAAATCGCATTTTTAGGAGACAGTATTACGGAGGGAGTCGGGACGTCCTCGCCGGAGTTCGTTTTCTGGAACGTTCTGCAGAAGCGTACCGGCGCGCTTTGCTATGGCTATGGGATCGGCGGTACGCGGATCGCGCCGCAGAGGGTCCCGTCTCCCAATCCGAAGCACGATCTGTATTTTGGCTCGCGGGTGGAAGAAATGATCCCCGACGCGGACATTGTGGTCGTTTTTGGCGGAACCAATGATTTTGGCCATGGAGATGCGGCCCTGGGACGGCTGGGGGACCGAACGGAAGACACGTTTTACGGAGCCCTGCATGTGCTGCTGCAGAAGCTGATCAACCGGTATCCGGCCGGAAGGATTATAGTGATGACGCCGCTCCATCGGCTCAGCGAATCGAATTATGATTATAATGAATTCGGCGTGCGGCTGGCCGCGGATCTGGAAGGGTACGTGGATGCGATCCGGTCGACGGCCGCCTGTTACGGGATCCCTGTACTGGATCTGTTCCGCACCAGCGGCATCCAGCCCAAGATTCCTGCGCAGCGCGAGCGTTTTATGCCGGACGGCCTTCATCCCAGCGACGCCGGCAACGAACGGATCGCGGAGAGGCTGATGGATTTTTTGAAGGCGCTGTAATTGCCTGTGAAAGGGATAAATTCCCGATGCGGCGCATGACGCCCGGCAGAAAATGGTGGGAAAGACCGCGCAGCGAAAGTACGTCCGGCTGCGGATGTGCTTCTGCTGCGCGGTCTTTTGAATCGGAGCTTTATTCATTTCCTTTTTTGAATTTGTATTTTCCTTTACCATGCCCACTGACAGTCTCGATCAACAGCTTTCATTTTTGATGAGTTAACGCCATTTTTTAATGTCTGATACCAAAGGCAAGTATCAATTCAAGCATTATTCCTTTATTATGAATGTTTTTTATCAAATTAAAAATTGTAAAAAAATTAAAGTTAAGTTATAATACAAAACAGAAGTTAAGAGGGAGAAAAAGGATGACTGATGAGGGATTGGACTTTCGTGCAATGAGTAACAGGGGAGGAAAATGAAATGATTGCGAAGTGCTTATCGCCGGGCGGGAAGATCGGCATCTGTTCGCCCAGCCACATTGCGGATCGGGAGAAATACGGCCGGATAGCGGCCGGCCTGAGGGAACGCGGCTACCGGGTCCTGGAGGCGGACAACCTTTATAAGGATACGTACGGTTACCTTTCCGCCCCCAGGGAGCGGGCGGCGGATTTCAATCAGCTGATCGCGGACCCGGCTGTGGAGCTGGTTTTCTTCGGCGGGGGAGAAGGAAGCAATGAATTGCTGCCTTACATTGACTATGAAGCGGTCCGCAGGAATCCGAAGCGGATCTGCGGGTTCAGCGACGGAACGACGATCCTGAATGCGGTATGGGCCATGACCGGCCTGGAGACCTATTACGGTCAGTCGCCCAGCCTTTTCCCGGATATTTCCGCTTATGATGAGGAACAGTTCAGGAAACATCTGGTGGAGGGGGATATAAAAAAGCACATTCCCAACAGCCCCTGGCAGGTGCAGACGGCGGGCGCCGGAACGGGGATCCTGGTGGGCGGCTACGCCCGCAACGTGGCGCTGATGCTGGGAAGCCGGTATTTTCCTATCGACCGGGACAGGAAGTACATTCTCTTTATCGAGGACCATGAGCAGTTCGGCGGTGTGGCCTATGTCAGCGCCATGCTGACCCATATCGAACTGAGCGGGTTCATGGGATCGGTGACGGGACTGATTTTCGGCAATTATTCTGACGAGCCTCATCCGGAACTTCTGGCGCGGCTTAAGCGGCTGGGAGAGCGGTACGGGATCCCGGTGGTTTATTGCGATGATTTCGGCCATGGAAGCAATCACGCGATCTTCCCCATCGGCAGGACGGCCACGCTGGATACGGGGAAGCCGGAGCTGGTTTACTGAGAAACTGCGGCGAAAAACCTGCGGCGGCAGTGTTTCCGGCAGACCGGCGAATGGAAGAGTTTAAAAATTTGCAGATGTAAAGTAAAAATACTTGACACCTATGGGATTATCGTGTATGATAACACAGGTGAGCGCGTATGAAAGCAATCGGCGAACAGGCCATGCTCTATGATTTTTATGGGGAACTCCTGACCAAGAGGCAGCGTCAGATCTATGAGGATGTGGTCTTTGACGATATGTCTCTGGGGGAGATCGCCCAGGAACAGGGAATCAGCAGACAGGGAGTGTATGATCTGGTAAAACGCTGTGACCGGATCCTTGAGTCCTATGAGGAGAAGCTGAAGCTGGTGGAGAAATTCCGCATAACCAGGGAGAAGGTCGCCCGGATCCGGCTTCTGGCGGAGGAATCCAGGGGCAGCGGGGATTTCGGCCTGATCGATGAGATCGAGCAGATCGCCGGAGACATCATGGAATTGTAAGGAGGAAGCGATGGCATTTGAGAGTTTGTCGGACAAACTGCAGAATGTATTTAAGAACCTGCGCGGCAAAGGCCGTCTGAGCGAAGCGGATGTCAAAGCGGCCCTGAAAGAGGTCAAGATGGCCCTTTTGGAGGCGGACGTCAGCTTCAAGGTCGTGAAGCAGTTTGTGAACTCCGTCCAGACCCGCGCGGTGGGTCAGGATGTGCTTAACAGTCTGACTCCCGGGCAGATGGTGATCAAGATCGTTCACGAGGAACTGATTTCTCTCATGGGCAGCGAGACGAAGGAGATCGCGCTGAAGCCCGGCAATGAGATTACAGTGATCCTGATGGCGGGCCTGCAGGGCGCCGGCAAGACGACGACGGCGGCCAAGATCGCCGGAAAGCTGAAGGCCAAAGGGAAAAAACCGCTTCTGGCTGCCTGCGACGTGTACCGGCCGGCCGCGATCCAGCAGCTGCAGATCAACGGAGAGAAACAGGGCGTTCCCGTATTTTCCATGGGCGACAGCGTCAGTCCGGTGGACATTGCCAGGGCGGCGGTCGAACATGCGAAGAAAAACGGATACAATACGGTGCTCATCGATACCGCGGGCCGTCTGCATATTGACGAGGGCATGATGCAGGAGCTTCAGGACATCAAGGCGGCGGTGGACGTCTATCAGACGGTTCTGGTCGTGGACGCCATGACCGGACAGGATGCGGTCAATGTGGCGGAGACGTTTCAGGAGAAGATCGGCATCGACGGCGTGATCCTGACGAAGCTGGACGGCGATACCCGCGGCGGCGCGGCTCTTTCCATCAAGGCCGTGACCGGGCGCCCGATCCTGTATGTGGGCATGGGGGAGAAATTGTCGGATCTGGAACAGTTTTATCCGGACCGTATGGCTTCCCGGATCCTGGGGATGGGAGACGTTCTCTCTCTGATCGAGAAAGCGGAGCTGGAGATCGACGAGGACCAGGCCAGGGAGATGAACCGGAAGCTGCGCAAAGCCGAGTTCGACTTTAATGATTTCCTGGAGCAGATGCGCCAGATCAAAAAAATGGGCGGCATGAACAGCATTCTGGGGATGATGCCCGGGATGTCCCAGATGAAGGGAAATCTGGAAGTGGATGAATCCGCGATGGCGCGGGTGGAGGCGATCATTCTCTCGATGACGAAGGAGGAGCGGGCGAACCCGTCGATCCTGAACCCCTCCCGCAAGCAGCGTATTGCCAGAGGGGCCGGCGTCCAGATCAGCGAGGTCAACCGGATCGTCAAACAGTTCGAGCAGATGCGGAAGATGATGAAGCAGCTCCCCGGCATGATGGGGGGAGGCAAAAAACGCGGCATGATGGGCGGCCTGGGCGGCATGTTTGGAAAGATGAGGATGCCGTTCTGAACATGTGCGCGATCTGCCGGGCTTTCGAACGTGCCGGGAAAGAAGAATCGTTTTCCGAAACCGGCGCGTCCGGATCGGATAGCGGGGCGGAGCGTGTGAAAACCGCCGGGACGGTTATGGCAGCAGAGCAGGTTTTACCTGTTTTTGCATAGAAACTTTTGGGATAAGGAGGTGAAACGGACATGGCAGTAAAAATCAGACTTAGAAGAATGGGACAGAAAAAGGCGCCCTTTTATAGAGTAGTAGTTGCGGATTCCAGATCCAGCAGAGACGGCAAGTTCATTGAGGAGATCGGCTATTACGATCCCAATCAGGACCCCAGCGTGATTAAATTCGACGAAGAAGCAGCGAAGAAGTGGTTATCCACAGGCGCACAGCCGACAGACCGGGTTGCGAAACTCTTAAAGCTTGCCGGCATCCAGTAATTGAGGTGAACGATAACGATATGAAAGAGTTAGTGGAAGTTATGGCGAAAGCTCTGGTGGAACACCCGGAGGAAGTGATTGTCACCGAAACTGAGAAGGATGGAGAAACCATCGTGGAATTGAAAGTGGCTCCTTCCGACATGGGAAAAGTTATTGGAAAGCAGGGCAGGATCGCGAAGGCGATTCGTTCCGTAGTCAAGGCGGCAGCCTCTAAGGAAGACAAAAAAGTAGTCGTAGATATTGATTGAGAGTGGGGAGAAAGGTAAATGGCGGAGGCCGCTTACCTTTCTTTGTCACATAAGGGGGCTTTTCCGGGACAGGGAGAGCGGCGGCCGGAGCGTTCTCATTTCCGGCTTTTCAGAAAGGAATTTTAGCGATGGAAGAGACACTTCGCGTCGGAGTGATCACTTCTGCCCACGGGCTCCGGGGCGAGGTGAAGGTATTTCCGACGACGGACGACGCGCAGCGCTTCAGGCAGCTGAAAGACGTGCTTCTGGATACAGGCACGGAGCTGAAGCCTTTGGAGGTGGAGCAGGTCCGCTTTTTTAAGAATCTGGTGATTGTGAAGTTCAGGGGCCTCGACCGCATTGAGGAGGTCGAAGCTTACAAGGGGCGGGATCTGCTGGTGACCCGTGCCAATGCCGTGGAGCTGGGGCCGGATGAAAACTTCATCGCGGATCTGATCGGCCTTGAGGTCGTTACCGACGAGGGCGGCCGCCTGGGGCAGCTGACGGATGTGCTTCAGACCGGCGCCAACGACGTATACGTGGTGAAGAGGGAGACGGGGAAGGAGCTGCTGCTCCCGGCGATCAAAGACTGCGTGCTGGATATAGATCTGGAAGCGGGCCGGGTCACGGTTCATCTGCTGGACGGGCTTTTGGATCTGTAAGGGCCGGGACGCCTGCAGAACGGGCTTTTGTCCGTGCGGACAGAGGGAGATGCCGTATGAATTTTTATGTTATGACATTGTTTCCGGAGATGGTGATGAACGGGCTTGGCGTCAGCATCACGGGCCGCGCCATGGAGAAAGGCGCGATCTCCGTCGAGGCCGTGAATATCCGGGATTATTCGACGGAGAAGCACCGTCACGTGGACGACGCTCCCTATGGCGGCGGCGCGGGAATGGTCATGCAGCCGGGACCGATCTGCGACTGCTATGAGGATTTGTGCCGGCGTCTGGGCAGGAGGCCGCGGGTCCTTTATATGACGCCCCAGGGCCGGGTGTTTAACCAGACCATCGCCCGGGAGCTGTCCGCCGAGGAGGATCTGGTGTTTTTGTGCGGGCATTATGAGGGGATCGATGAAAGGGCCCTGGAGCGGATCGTCACGGATCATCTGTCTGTCGGAGATTATGTGCTGACCGGCGGAGAGCTGCCGGCCATGCTCATGATCGACTGCATTTCCCGCCTGGTGCCCGGCGTCCTGAATAACGATGCTTCCGCCGAGATCGAGTCGTTCCATGACAATCTGCTGGAATATCCTCAGTATACGCGGCCGGAGGTCTATGAAGGAATGCGGGTGCCGGAGGTCCTTTTGTCGGGCCACCACAGGAATATCGAGCGCTGGCGCAGGGAGCAGTCGATCCGCAGGACGTTTGAACGCCGCCCGGATCTGCTGCCGGGAGCGAACCTCTCGAAAAAAGAGCGGGAGTACCTGGCTCTGCTGCAGGGAGGCGGTCCGGAGGAAGTTTCCCCGTCGGGACGGGAGATATTTCTGGCCGGACTGGAGCGCCTGCATACGACGGAAGCGGGCGCGGCCCGGATCAGAAGAAATCTGTGCCTGGAGACGGAGGACGTCGCGGCCTGGTGCCGGGAGAAAATTCTGTCCGGCGGGGCGGTTGTCACGGAGAGAGGCAAAAACTGGTATGTGAGCACGGGGGACTGCGTCCTGACAGTCAACCGGAGCAGCTATACGCTCGTGACGGCGCACAGGGAACCGGAGGGGCGGAGACGGCGGAAAAAGGATCCGCAGGCCGCCCGGACAGACGGGAAAAACGGGAGAACAGGCGGGAAAACAGCGTAAATTCCCGGAAAAACTTCTTGCATTTTCCGGAAAATTATGATAGAATCCATGATTGTGACAAATAAGAGATGGTCCTCTGTTACGGGTAAGCGTATTAAGAACATCAAATAGATGGAAGGAGATTCACAGGCAATGAACGAGATTATCAAAAGCATCGAAGCTGAGCAGATGAAAGAATCTGTACCGGAGTTCCGGGTCGGCGACACCGTGCGGGTGCACAACCGGATCAAAGAGGGAAACAGAGAGAGGATCCAGATATTCGAGGGGACCGTGATCAAGAGGCAGAACGGCGGCGCCAGAGAGACATTTACGGTCCGCAAGACTTCCGGCGGTATCGGCGTAGAGAAAACCTGGCCGCTTCATTCCCCGTCTGTGGCGGACGTTGAGGTCATCCGCAGAGGTAAGGTCAGAAGAGCGAAGCTGTTCTATTTGAGAAAGCGCGTCGGCAAGGCTGCCAAGGTAAAAGAGCGTGTCAGATAATCGATGGTAAGGAAAGCAAAGGGACAATAAATTATTTATTGTCCTTTTCTTAAAGTCAGGAGTTGGTTGATTGGAATTTTATGAGGAAGAGGTCAGCCTGGTACGGAGAGCGGTCGGATGGATCGTGGATATCATCGTCATGATTGCCCTGGCCTGGTTCGTGGTGGATTCGTTCGGAACGCAGGTTACGATCTCGGGACAGTCCATGACTCCGGGCCTGAGCGGCGGGGACGTGGTGCTGGTGGACCGCCTGCGGTACAGTTTTACGGACCCGCAGCGGCTGGATGTGATCGTGTTTGTCCGCGAGGACGGGCGTACCAACGTGAAGCGCGTGATCGGACTGCCCGGCGAGACGGTTCAGATCGCGGACGGTCTGATTTATATAGACGGACAGCCGATGGAGGCGGAGGAGTCCCTCTGCCATGTCTCGCTGGCCGGACTGGCGGAACGGCCGGTCATTCTGGATGAGGGAGAATATTTTGTGCTGGGAGATAACCGGGAGGGCAGCGAGGACAGCCGGTCCGCCAGTATCGGCAATGTGAAGCGTTCCCAGATACAGGGCAGGGCCTGGTTCTGTATCCTCCCGCTGTTGGAGATAGGATTTGTAAAATAGGATGGAACAGGAGTCTGTATGAATATACAATGGTATCCCGGACATATGACGAAAGCCAGGCGCGCCATGCAGGAGGAAGTCAGGCTGGTCGATCTGCTGATCGAAGTGCTGGATGCGCGCGTGCCGGTTTCCAGCAGGAACCCGGATATCGATCAGCTGGGCAGGGGCAAAGCCCGTATGATCCTGCTGAATAAAGCGGATCTGGCCAGCGAAGCGGGGAACGCGGCCTGGGAGCGCCGGTTCGCCCGGGAGGGCTATGCCGTGGTCAGGGCAGATTCCCGCAGCAGCGCCCAGCTGAAGCGGGTCAGCGCGGTTGTGCAGGAGGCCTGCAGGGAGAAGCTGGAAAGAGACCGGAAACGCGGTATACTGAACCGCCCGATCCGCGCCATGGTGGTGGGGATTCCCAATGTAGGGAAGTCCACCTTTATCAATTCGATCGCGGGAAAGGCCTGCGTAAAGACCGGCAATAAGCCGGGGGTCACGAAGGGGAATCAGTGGATCCGCCTGAATAAAACGCTGGAGCTTCTGGATACGCCGGGGCTCTTATGGCCGAAATTCGAGGACCGGCAGGTGGGGATCCATCTGGCTGTGATCGGTTCGATCAACGATCAGATCCTTCCCAGAGAGGAACTGGCCCTGGAACTGATCCGTTTCCTGACGGAGCGTTACCCGGAAGTGCTGCCTGCCCGTTATGGGACCGGCGCTGCGGCGCAGACGGAGGCAGGGGAGCCGTCAGCCGGGACCGGGGAGCCGCTGCGGGTCCTGGAACAGATCGCCGCCGCCCGCGGATGCGTTCTGAAGGGAGGGAGCCCTGACTACGGAAAAACAGCCGGCCTGCTGCTGGAGGACTACCGGAGCGGAAGGCTCGGGAGGATTACGCTGGAATTTCCAAAAGAAGAGTCATGAACGGAAAAAGCGGCATCAGGATACTGAGAAAGAGAATTGCGGTGCTTGTCGCCGTTTCCGTGACGGCCGCGGCGGCATGTATTTCGGTGGAAAGAGCGGAGGTTTCCGGAGTTTCCATGGAACCGGCTCTGTCCGACGGGGACGTGGTTCTGGTAGATAAGGTTTCCTGGCGTCTGACCGGCCTTCGGAGGAACGATGTGATCGTGTTCCGCTACCGTTACAGACCGGAGCGTTACTATATCAAGCGGATCGTCGGCCTGCCCGGTGAGACCGTGGAGATTCGGGACGGACGTCTGCGGATCGATGGAGAGGAGCCGGACGGGGACTTTGGGAACAGCCTGATCGAAAACGCGGGGAGGGCCGCGGAACCGGTCTGTCTGGCGGAAGGCACGTATTTTGTTCTGGGCGATAACCGGAACGACAGCGCGGACAGCAGAGATTACGATATCGGGGACATCCGGTCGGAAGATATCATCGGACGCGTGTTCCTGCGCTTCCGGGACGGGAAGCTTTGCCCGGAGAAGAACTTTTGGAGAAAACCGGGGGGAGGACCGCCGGCGAGGTGATCAGGGATAAAAGGAGCGAATGTATGCGGCAGTTAAAGGGAGAAAAGCTGGAGGCGGAGCTGGCCAGGCTGGACGCCATGCGGGAATATGAGGAGCGTTTCAGCGAGTACGCCTGCATCTGCGGGATCGACGAAGCGGGACGGGGGCCATTGGCGGGGCCGGTGGCGGCAGGGGCTGTGATCCTGCCGAAGGACTGCCGGATCCTGTATCTGAACGATTCGAAAAAATTGTCGGAAAAGCGGCGGGAGGAGCTGTATGAGGAGATCCGGGAGAAGGCCGTCGCGTACGGCGTCGGGATCGTGTCCCCTGGGCGGATCGATGAGATCAATATTCTCCAGGCGACTTATGAGGCCATGCGCCAGGCGGTCAGTCAGCTTTCGGTGACGCCGGATCTCCTGCTGAACGACGCGGTGACTATTCCGGGCGTGGCCATAAAGCAGGTTCCGATCATCAAGGGGGACGCGAAAAGCGTGTCCATCGCGGCCGCCAGTATTCTGGCGAAGGTGACCAGGGATCATTTGATGGAGGAGTACGACGCGCTGTATCCGGGGTACGGGTTTGCCAAACATAAAGGGTACGGCACGGCGGCGCATATCGAGGCGCTCCGGACCCTGGGGCCGTGTCCGATCCACCGGAAGACGTTTATCGGAAATTTTGTAAACGTGGAGTGAGAAGCGGGGTGGGCGGACTGAACAGACGTCAGGTTGGGGCGGATTATGAGGCCGTGGCCGCGGATTATCTGATCGGGCAGGGGTATAAGGTTCTGGAGCGGAATTACCGCAGCAGGGCCGGAGAGGTGGATCTGATCGCTGAAAAGGACGGCGTGATCGTCTATGCGGAGATCAAATTCCGCCGGGACGGCCGGTTCGGCGATCCCCTGGAGGCGGTGGATCTGCGCAAGCAGCGGCGGATCAGCCGCGCGGCCGCCGCCCATTATGAACAATGGGGCGCGCCTTACGGAAAGGCCTGCCGCTTTGATGTGATCGGCATTTACGGGGACGGGACCATACGGCATATCGAGAACGCTTTCGATTATCGGGGATGAACGGCCGGCTTCGGCCGGAAATCGGCCGGATCCTGCCGTATTTTTAAATAAGTGCTTTACAAACGAGGAAAAACATGGTATAGTGGGAATCGTTGCAGGGAGCATCGCTGCAGCAAATAATTCAGAAAGGAGACAAGTGTGATGATGCTGTTTTATTTTGGAAACTTTGGGATGGAGCGGAAAGTCAATAAAACCAGTGTCGCACAGCTTGCCTGCCTGTAATTTTTCTGTAAACGGAACGGATGATGGGCCGCAGTCTGTGTGACTGCGGCATTTTTGTGCGCACGAAGGGGAGAGAGCGTCTGTTCCCAGTGCGTAAAGCGGGATGAGACCGCGACATATATGCCGCAAAAGGTGTATATGCCGCGGTTTTTTGCGTCAGGATGCAAAAAACGTGCCAGTGACGCGCTTTTTGTATTGTGCAAACCATTGTCTGTTTACGGGAAAGGACCGGCAGGCTGCGGCGCGGCGTTGGAACGGAAACAACGAGGTGAGGACATGAAAGGATTAGGAAAGTATTTTATCAGGTACAAATGGTACTATCTGTTTGCGCTGGTCTGCCTGTATCTGGGCATTTATACGGATCTGCAGGCCCCGAAGATCATCGGACGGATCATCGACGACGTGATCGTAGGCGGCCGGGCGGAGCTTTTGACGGGACTCATATGGATGCTTCTGGCGGTGGGGATCGGCCGCGGAGTCTTCAAATATCTCCAGGAGTTCACCGGGGACTGCATCGGCGTGAAGATTGCGGAGGATATACGCAGGCAGCTTTTTGCGCATATCGAGAAAATGTCGGTGGGATTTTTCGAGAAGAACAATACCGGCGAGCTGATGGCCAGGATCTCGGATGACGCGGAGCGGATCTGGGAGGCCATGGGCTTCATCGGGATCATGTGCATCGAGGCCGTGGTCCACACGGTCATGGTGCTTTACAATATGCTCCGGCTGGACCCGTTTCTGACGCTGATCCCGCTCTGCGTCATGCCGATGGTGGGTTATGTGGCCGTGAGGCTGGAGAACAGCCTGGATAAGGTCTATGATGAGATCAGCGAGGAGAATGCGCAGCTGAATACGGTGGCGCAGGAGAATTTAAGCGGTATGCGGACGGTCAAGGCGTTTTTCCGCGGGGAATACGAGATTGAGAAGTTCCGGCGGCACAACGGCAGATATTATGAGCTGAACATGCGCCTGGCCAGGACCATGGCGAAGTATGACCCCAATATTTCGTTTCTGACCAAGACCATGCTGCTGCTTTCTGTCACCGCCGGCGGTATTTTCGTGGTGCGGGGGCGGATCACCCTGGGACAGCTGGGGGCGTTTGTGGAGTATTCCAATAATATTGTCTGGCCCATGGAGATCCTGGGATGGGTGACCAACGCCATGGCCGCCGCCATTGCTTCCAATAAGAAGATCAACCGGATCCTGGACGAGGAGCCGGAAATCGTCTCGGCGGAGGATGCGGAGGACCTGCCCCGGGTGCGCGGGGACCTGACCTTTTCGCACGTGAGCCTGAAGCTTCAGGACCAGACGATTCTCGAGGATATAAGCTTTCACGTGGAAGCGGGCAAAACCCTGGGGATCATGGGCGTTACGGGTTCCGGCAAGTCCACGATCCTGAATCTGGCGGAGCGTTTCTACGATGTGAGCGGGGGAAGCATTCTGCTGGACGGAAAGGACATCCGCGGGCTGACGCTGGACTGCCTGCGCCGGAATATTTCGGCCGTGACCCAGGAGGTATTCCTGTTTTCGGATACCATCGCGGAGAATGTGCGGATCGGAAACCGGGGCGAAGTGAGCCGGGAACTTTTGGAGGAGTCGGTCAGGCAGGCGTCGGCTGCGGAATTTGTCAGGGAGCTGCCGAAAGGCTATGAGACGGTCATCGGGGAACGGGGCGTGGGCCTGTCCGGCGGGCAGAAGCAGAGGCTGAGCATCGCCAGGGCGCTGGCCAAGAAGGCGCCGATCCTGTTCCTGGATGATCCTACCTCGGCCCTGGATATGGAAACGGAGCAGGAACTTCAGCAGGAGCTGAACCGGCTCAGGGGCATTACCAAGATTGTCATTGCCCACCGGATCTCGGCGGTGCGCCATGCCGATGAGATCCTGGTCCTGGAGAACGGGCGCGTGGCGGAGCGGGGGAACCATGACAGCCTGATGGCCCTGAAGGGGCGGTATTATGACACGTTTGTGGCGCAGTATGAGAAACCGGAGGAGTTGATGTTATGTCTGTAAATACATTCAGGGAAGACGAGACGCAGCGCAGCGTCCCGAAGCGGGAGACCCTGGCCCGCCTGTACCGTTATCTGTTTGCGTATAAAAAGAAGATTGCGGCGGTGCTTCTGATCATGGCTGTCACCGTTGTGATCGCGCTGGTCAATCCGCTGCTGATCGAGCGGGCCATCAATGTCCACGTGGCGCGCGGGGATGTGAGAGGACTGTTCCGCCTGGGAGTCCTGGCGCTGGCGCTGAACGTCATCTGGCTGATGGGCGTGAAAGTCCGGATGGTCCTGATGGAGGAGATTTCCAATGAGATCGTGCTGAAGATCCGCGAACAGCTCTACGTCCACATCCAGAGCCTGGGTCTGCAGTTTTTTGACGGCCGGCCGACGGGAAAGATCCTGTCCCGGATCATCCGGGACGTGAATTCGCTGAAAGACATGATGTCGGACAGCGTGACGACGCTGATCCCGGATCTGATCACGGTGATCGCGGTCATTGCGATTATGCTGGTCAAAAGCCCGCCCCTGGCCATGTCCGCCATCGCGACGATGCCGGTTCTGCTGGCGGGCATGTATGTGGTGATGATCCTGGGGCATGGGCGCTGGATGACGGTGCGGATGAAAAATTCCAATATCAGCGCCTATTCCCACGAAAATTTCTCCGGCATCCGGGTGGTGCAGAGTTTCTGCGCGGAACAGGAGTCGGAAAAAACCTTCGGCAGGATCCTGGAGGACCATGAGCGCGCGTTCGTCCGGGCCGTGCAGCTGGCGGACGCGTTTGGGCCGACGATCGACCTGACCTGGGGGCTGGGAAGCTTCCTGCTTTATTACATCGGCATCCGCATACTGGGCATGGGCGGCACGGAGGTGGGGACCTTTATGGCCTTTGCCACGTATCTGAGCATGTTCTGGAGCCCGATCCGCAATCTGGCGAACCTTTATAACCGGATCGTCAACAATATTTCCGGTGCGGAGCGCATTTTTGAGATCCTGGATACGGAGCCGGAGATGAAAGACAGGGCGGACGCGAAGCAGCTGCCGCCGGTCCGGGGCGAGGTAGAGTTTGACCATGTGAGTTTTGCCTATCCGGACGAGCCGGAGCGGGATGTGATCCGGGATATCAGCTTTCATATACAGCCGGGGGAGACCATTGCCCTGGTGGGGCCGACGGGGGCCGGGAAAACCACGATTATCAATCTGATCAGCCGGTTTTATGACGTGACTGCCGGGGAGGTTCGGGTGGACGGATATCCGGTTCAGGATGTGACGCTGGAGAGCCTGCGGAGCCAGATGGGAATTATGACGCAGGAGAATTATATGTTTTCGGGGACCATCGCCGACAATATCCGCTACGGCAAGCTGGACGCCACTGAGGAAGAAGTGGAATGGGCGGCTAAAACCGTAGGCGCGCACGATTTTATCATGAAACTGGAAAAGGGATACGACACGCCGGTCCAGAGCGGCAGCGGTCTGTCCGTGGGTCAGAGACAGCTGGTGGCGTTTGCGAGAACCCTGATCGCCAAGCCAGGGATCCTGATTCTGGACGAGGCCACCTCCAGTATCGATACCCATACGGAGATCCTGGTGCAGAACGGAATCCAGGCTCTTTTAGCGGGCAGGACTTCCTTTGTGATCGCGCACCGCCTGTCTACGATCCGGAAAGCGGACCGGATCTTCTTCGTCGACGGGCAGCGGATCCTGGAGACGGGGACCCACGAGGAACTTCTGCGGAAGAAGGGGGCGTACTATCAGCTCTACTGCGCGCAGTTTCAGGAGGTCCTGGCGGGGTAATGCCGCGGCGCGGTGAAGAATGGCGCGTTTTCCTCTGTCAGATGTGCTTCCGCATGTATTCCACCGTTTTGTGGAGCGTGTCCGCCTGATAGATCTGCTCCAGATGTCCGGCGAAGTCGAGATGGTAACGGTCCTGCAGGGCGTCGAGCCGTGCTTTCAGCTCCGCGTCCCGGCGCTGCCGGGCGTCCGAAAAACAGTCTTCCAGAGTCAGCTGCCGGCCTTCCTCGCCGGCCAGGTGATAGAGGCTCACGCCGATGAGCCGGACCGGGCGTTTTTCCACCTGGTCCAGGAGCCGGCCGGCCTCCTGCCATATCGTGACGGCAGAATCGCAGCCGGGCGTGATCCGGGAGCGGGTGATCCCCTTCATGTCATAGTAGGTGAGCTTCAGGGTCACGCCGTTTCCGTACAGATCGTATCGTTTGGCCCTGCGCTCCACGCACAGCGCCAGCAGGACCAGAACGTCTTTCAGAAGCTCGTACTGGTTCACATCCTCCTGGAACGTGACCTCCCGGCCGATGGATTTCGCGTCCTGCGGGCGGTAGGGCGTGACCTTCCGCTCGTCGATCCCGAAGGCGAGCTGCGTGATCCACTGCCCTTGCTTCCCGAGAAGCCGGACGACCATATCCTGCTTTTCCTGGATATCGCGGACGGTGCGGATCCCGGATGCGTACAGCTTTTCCGCCGTCATTTCCCCGACCGTATAGAGCGAACGCACATCGCGGTCGATCATCAGGGCAACGAAATCCCGCGGCGTGGGAATCTCATAGTATCCGTCCGGTTTCTTTTCTTCGCTTGCCGTTTTTGCCGCCGTTTTGGAATAAGCAACGCCTACGGAGCAGGTAAGTCCGAGCTCCGCTTTGGTGCGCCGCTTGATGGTCATGGCGATCCGGCGCGCGCCCTCCAGATTTCCCGCCTGCTGGGTCACATCGAGATAGGCCTCGTCCAGAGCGATCGTCTCGGCGACGGAGGCGTAGGTGTTCCAAATCTGATGCAGCTGCCCGGATACGGCCTTGTACTTGTCAATGTCCGGGCGCATGTAGATGCCATGCGGACACCGCCGGTAGGCTTCTTTGATATTCATGGCGGAGTGAACGCCGTATTTTCTTGCCTCGTAGCTGCACGTGGCGACTACGCCCCGTTCTCCCGGAAGAGAGCCGATGATCAGCGGCTTCCCGCGCAGGGCGGGATTGTCCCGGATCTCCACAGAGGCGAAGAACGCGTCCATATCCACATGAAGAATGATCTGTTCCATGGTTCTGTCTGTCTCCCGCTGGCTTTCCGTCTTAGTTTACTGCCCGTTTTTCCCGCCGGCCTGTCCTACTTCCTGGTCCGGCTCCCGGTTCACCGTGGGATGGTTCTCGTTGATCCGCTGATAGCAGGGGCAGTCGCCCGCATGGTCGTTGATCACGCCGCAGGCCTGCAGGTGGGAGTAGATCGTGATCGGGCCGACGAATTGGAACCCCCTCTTTTTCAGGTCGCGGCTGATCCGGTCGGACAGGCCGTTGCTGACAGGGATTCTGCCGTCCGCGTGCCCGTCGTATAAGATGGTCTTTTCGTTTGTATAGCCCCACAGATAATTGCAGAAGCTGCCGAACTCCTCGCGGATCTTCCGGTAACACCGGGCGTTTTGGATGACCGCCCGAATCTTCCGCTCGGACCGCAGCATGCCTTCCGTGTTTAAAATCCGCTGCACGTCGTCCTCGCCGAAGGCGGCGATCTTGTCATACTCGAAGTTTTCAAAGCACTGGCGGAATATTTCCCGCTTTTTCATCATCAGTCCCCAGCTGAGTCCGCACTGCAGGCATTCCAGCGTCAGATGCTCGAACATCTGACGGTCGTCGTGTACCGGAACGCCCCATTCATGATCGTGATAAAACCGGTCTGTCTCATTGGCAAATGCCCAACCGCAATGTCCCATAGTCTCCTCCTCCTGTACGTCGGAATCATTTTAACCGGTCCGTCCGCGGATGTCCGCGCCGGCGGGGGTACCGTCCGAAAGAACGGATACCCGGCGCTTTCGGTTCCTGTGAAACGCAGGATAACGGCCTGTTGGCCGGGAGTTCCCGGATTTTGCCGCCGTCCGCCTTCACGCCGGCTGCTTCCTTGTTTCGCAGCCGCCCCCGATTGCCCGATCAGGTCCCTGAACCGATTATACCACAGAAAACAGTTTTTGGCGCATCCGGAAAGAAAATCGGGCCGAATAAAATGCACGGACAAAATACGGAACCGGCCCATGCGGCTGCGCGTTTTCATCCTGCCCGGCTTTTCCAGGTGACGGAGAGAGGGCGGGGGAGGAAATTCTCTGAGAAACCGGCCCGGGAGGATCCGTTTTATCGGCAAAATAAAAAAGGAAAGGGGCGAGTCCCCTTCCCCCGTCATAGAAATCGCAGAAATCGGCGGACGGGCCCAGGTCTTGCTGGCATCTGAGCCGGCGCTGTGGTATAATGGGTCAGGATTGCAGATTACGGCAGGCACTTGTTCGGTTCGGGAGGGAAAGGAATGGAGAAAATACAGATTCCATGGAACTATAAGAATGGGCGCGGCATCCCGCGCACGGTCTGGGCGGGAGAGACGCCTTATCTGTCGTTCCCGCTCCTGGAGGAGACGGGGCTGGTGCGCCAGGGTTTTTCCACGCGCCTGGGCGGCGTCAGCGAGGGCAGATACGCGTCGATGAGCTTTACGTTTACAACCGGCGACCGTCCGGAACATGTGAGGGAGAATTACAGGCGGATGGCCGCGGCGCTGGGCGTTGAGGAAGAACGCATGGTTTTGTCCTATCAGACCCATACGACCCATGTACGGCGCGTCACGGAGGCGGACGCGGGAAAGGGGATCGTCCGGGAACGGGATTACAGGGATGTGGACGGCCTGATTACGGATGTGCCGGGGATCACGCTTGTGACCTTTTTTGCAGACTGCGTGCCGCTTTATTTCCTGGACCCGGTGCACAGGGCCATCGGGCTCAGCCATTCCGGCTGGCGGGGAACCGCGGCCAGGATGGGACGGGCGACTCTGGAGGCGATGAACCGGGAGTTCGGCACGGAGCCGGCCGACGTTCTCTGCTGCATCGGCCCCAGCATCTGCCGGGACTGCTATGAAGTGGGGGAGGAAGTGGCGGAAGCGTTTCGGCGGGAATACGACGCCTGCTGCTGGCCGGAACTCTATGACAGCAAGGGAAACGGAAAGTACCAGCTGGATCTGTGGCGCGCCAATGAGATCGTGCTGCAGGAGGCGGGGGTGCCGGCCGGGCAGATCCAGACGACGGATCTCTGCACCCACTGCAATCCCGATTACCTGTTTTCCCACAGGACCTTTGGCAGGGAGCGGGGAAACCTGGCGGCGTTCCTCTGCCTGAAAGAATAACGGGAACCGGTCAGCTGTCCGCACCGCTGCGGGACGGATCTGTTCCGGCCGACGGATTCAGCGTATAGGCAGCAAGATCCCACAGAAAGATCGTGATTGCCAGAAGATCCGCGCAGCCGCCCGGGCTTAGATTCAACTGAATGAACCGCTCGTTTAAAAGCGCAAGCTCCTTTTTCCCCGTTTCTGACGCGGCTCCTCCCAGCTTTAGGATCCGGCTTGCCTCGGCCTTGGCGTAGGCGAGCTCCCTGGGGCCGGTGCGGATCAGAACGTTGGTATCGTCTACCTCCGCCATCAGGGCCAGGAGCGTATCGAGGGCGGCGTCATTGTCGCTGAGGCCGGCGGCCTTGGCGCGTTCCATGGCGGGGAGAGCGATCCAGCGGATCGACGGGAACCCGGCCTGGGCTTCGCCGCGGATCCCTTTCAGGCCGCAGCTCTGATACAGGATCTCCCCGTGGGTCGCGGGCTTGCGGAGCCGGATCGCTGCGAAATC
Source organism: uncultured Lachnospiraceae bacterium (assembly GCA_947626915.1). Lineage (GTDB taxonomy): Bacteria > Bacillota > Clostridia > Lachnospirales > Lachnospiraceae > UBA3402. The sequence goes on along the minus strand of CANQUA010000020.1, from coordinate 5,180 downwards.
CTGTTCCAGGCTGTCGCGGCAGAGTTCGCCTGCCAGGGAGAGGACGGCGCCGGCGGAAAAAGGACCTGGGGAGGTGCGGAGCCACAGCCCCAAAGCCGCGGCGATGATTCCCAGGGAGAAGATCATGCCCTTGTGGGTATTGACGCCGCCGGTGGCCGCGAACATAGCCTGTTCCGCCCGGATGCCGATGGGGCGGATCGCCGGGAAAAGCTCGTCCTGAGGCCCGTTCCAGAGGTATCCGGTCTCAAACATCCGGGCCAGCCAGGGAGAAATGGCCCCGGCGCTGGCGGCAAAGGTATCGAAGCACATGTCCGTATGGGCCCCGTTGTCATGGAGATCCACCAGACCGGGCTTCGGAGTGGCGGAAACCTCAGCCAGCAGGGCAGCCTCGATTTGGCCGGCGATGGTGAAGGGCAGCAGGATGCGCCGGATCTCGGCGGTCAGTTCCGCCACGCTGTGCCGGCGGCTCCGGCTGCATACATGGGCCGGTTCGCCGCAGAGCAGGCAGCGCCGGGGCGGAAAGCCCAGCTCCTCGCGGGAGACCTTGACGCCGTCTGCGCGCAGAACGTCGATATCAAAAAGACGCCCCAGGCGGTCCGCGTCCTCGATGGATATCATCAGGGCTTTGGCGGCCTCGGCGGAAGCGTCGATGCAGTAAAAGGCTTCATAACCGGTTTTGGCCCGGACGGCCTCTGAGCGGAGCGTCGGAATCCGGTGTTTCTGCAGAATGGTTTCGATTCGTCCGCGTCCTGTCTCAAAGGCATCCGGAACGCCGGGCAGTACCTTAACGGGCCCCGGTATATTCAGGGTCAGGCAGATCAGCGGCTTTTTATGGGCATCAAGCAGCTGATCCTGCAGCCGGCGCCGCATTTCTCTCGCGTTCAGCATTTCCATTAAACTGACGTCTTCCATGAATGTTTTCCTCCGTCTGATTCTTCCGGCCCTGCGGGGCGGCATGAGAAAAGGCTCCGTGATTTTCTGGCAGAAAATTGGATTAAAGATCGTGCGACTTATGTGAAATCCTTATCCCATACCGACGAGGGTCTGGCAGAAGTGATCCGAACACAAGCAAATGCTTCTTGTCCAAACATTATAATAGAAATGGCAGGGGAAAGCAAATACATAATCATCTATGGCTCTTATAGCGGAAAGGTTATTCCGGCCATTCGTTTTTCATTCTGACCGGAACCGGTATAGTTTTTGGTTATGGCTGTTATATGGATTTAGCTATTTGACCGATGATGAAAAAAGAGGTAATCTTAATGGAAGATACAAAGCGGGCGGAGCCCTGCAAATCGGAATGAAAGGACGGCGCATACGGTGGAGAAGAAAGGAAATCGGCTGCTTGCGATCTTTTGCACGATGTTTAAGATCGGCCTGTTTACCTTCGGCGGCGGCTGGAGCATCATTGCGCAGATGCAGAATGAGTTTGTGGACAAGCGGAAATGGATGACGGAGGATCAGATCATCGATTATATGTCGCTGGCGAAGTCCTTTCCGGGGATCATGATTATCAATATGTCGGTCTTTTCGGGCTATGCCATGGCCGGAGCGGCGGGCGCGGCGGTGGCGGCCGTGGGCCTGTCGCTGCCGGCGCTTCTGGCGATCGCGGTGGTCACTTATTTTTACGGGGCGCTGCGGGATAACGTTTATGTGGCGAAGGTGCTGAGCGGCGTGCGGAGCGTGGTGATCCCGATCATTCTGAGCGCCTGCGTCCGGATGTGGCCCACGGCCCTGAAAGGGAAGTCGGCCGTTGTGCTGCTGACCGTCAGTTTTCTGGTCTGCACATTTACGAATTTCAGCAAGCTGCTGGTGATCGTGATCGCGCTGGCGATCGGGCTTCTGGTCTGGAGAGGGAGGATAAACGATGATCTATCTTAGATTGTTTCTTTCTTTCATGAAAATAGGCTTCTGCAGCTTCGGCGGCATGACCATGATACCGGTCATCAACGACGAGGTGCTGCGGTACGGCTGGATGACGGCGTCTGAGGTGATGGACATCGTGGCTGTGGCGGAGATGACGCCGGGGTCGCTGGGAATTAACTGCGCGACGTTCGTGGGGCTCAGGACCGCGGGAATCCCGGGGGCGGCGGTCGCCAGCCTGGGCGTGATGATGCCGTCCCTGACGCTTTCTCTGGCCGCGGCGCATTTTATCCTGCGCCTGAAAGGGAACAAGCTGCTGGAAAGCGCCATGCGGGGCGTGCGTCCCGCCAGTCTCGGTATGCTGGCCGCCGCGGGCGTGACGCTGAGCGTTTCCACGTTTCTGGCGGACGGCGCGCTGAATCCGGCGGCCTGGTCTCTGGGAACGGTGTTCGGCGCGGTCTCCTGGAATCTGGTCCTGATCGCGGTGATCAGCGGCGTGCTGCTGATGAAGTTTAAGCTGTCGATCCCGAAGACCATCCTGATCGCGGCGGCCCTGGGGCTTCTGCTGGGATAAAAGGAAGCGGTCACTCTGCGATGAACGGGTCTTTTTTCTCTGTCAGAATTCCGATGAAATCCCGCATATATTTGGGCAGATAGCGGTCCTTGCGGTAGCAGATATAGAAGCAGCGTTTCCGGTCGCCGATATCGGTCAGCGGGTACATGACGCAGTGGGGCAGCAGCTCCGGCGTCATCTCGATGTAATTCTGGGGACAGATCATCACGGCGTTGCAGGCGACGGCGGTCCGTTTGGCGACCTCGATGCTCATGGTCTCCAGCAGAACCTTCGGCTTCATATCTTTCCGGATAAACAGCAGGTCCTGGGTGGTGCGGACGCTGTGGCCGGATTTGATATTGATGAACATCTCGTCCTTGGCCTCGGTGATGTCGATGGGAGTGCCCGCGGGGATCCGTCTGGCGATAGCGGAATTCTGACCGGTCAGAAGCACCAGATCTTCATGTTCCACCAGGATATATTCCAGTTCTTCATGGCGGGGATAGGTGGTCAGACACGCAAAATCCACGTCTCCCTCTAAGACCATGGTCTCGATGGTGGCGGAGCCGAATTCGCGGATCTGCACGTCTACGTGGGGATAGTCCCGGATGAAGCGGGGCAGAACATAGGGCATCACCTGCATGGCCCTCTGGACCGGGATCCCCAGATGGATCGTGCCGTGGTCTTCGTGGCTGATCTCGTCGATCTCTTTCTGGAGATTGCTGTTGATGGTCAGGATCATCCGCGCCGCTTCCATATATTTTTCGCCGGCGTAGGTCAGGGTCAGGGGATCGGTATTGCGGTTAAAGATCGGCATACCGAGATTATTTTCCACCAGTTTGACCATCTGGCTGAGGGACGGCTGGGAAACATAGAGCTTGCGTGCTGCGGCGGTAATGCTGCCTTCCTGCAGGATCGTCAGCATATATTGGGCGTGCTTGGTATTCATAATCCATTCTCCGAATCGGCGTAATTTGATAAAAAAAGTATATCATAAAGAAATCTTTATTTCAACCTGCAATACATTCTTTCATGCACCGGATAAAAAGCTGATCGGCCCTGGAAAGGAAGTTTTCGTCTGTGGTGGCGATGCACAGTTCCCACCAGGCTTTGTAGCGTTCCTCGATGGACAGCAGCACCGGCGTGCTGCGCTCCACGGTCAGGCGGGAGTATTCGAGGGGAACCATGGTGACGCCGATGCCCTGGGCGGCCAGGAGCTGGGCCGTCGTGTGATTTTTCAGCGTCATGACCGTCCGGACCTGACGGATGCCGGCGCGTTTCAGGACGGCGTCCGTGACCTGGCGGATCCGCTGTTCGGGACTTAAGCGGATCATGGGCTGGTCCTGCAGCAGCCGGATGTCCAGGATCGGATAAGGGGCCTGCTCCGTGACGCGGGCCCGGGCAATCAGCGGGTGATCCGGCGGCAGCACGACGACGAACGGATCCCGCTGCAGGACTTCGTACCGGATCCGGGTTTCCTGGACCTGGGCGGGAGCGTGCATGACGACGAAATCCAGTTCGCCGGTCAGCAGGCGTTTTTCCAGGACGGCCGTGGTTTCCTCCGTCACATTGACTTCGACGAACGGACAGATTTGGCGAAACCGTTTCATGGTCTGAGGCAGAAGCAAAGCGCCCAGATGGTTGGTGATGCCCGCGTGGATACGGCCGGTTTTCAGATTATTGATGTCGCTGATCTCGATCTCGAAATTTTCGTAGATTTTCAGGACCTGACAGGCCATGTGGTAGTAGCGTTCCCCAGCATAGGTCGGCAGGAGTCCCCCGGTGGTCCGCTTGAACAGGGGCGTCCCCAGCTGTTCTTCCAGTCTCTGGAGCGCCTGGCTTAAGGACGGCTGGGCTACGTAGAGTTTTTTGGCCGCGGCGGTGATGTTTTTTTCATCGGCGATGGTTTTGACGTACAGAAGTTCACGGTTGGTCATAAAGGTTCCTCGGCTTTCGTGCATGGTTGAATGGGAAACGGAGCGGGGGGAAGCAGTCCGCCGCATATCCCGGCATATATAGGAAAAACCTATCAACAATATTATGTATATAATATTTTACAATATTATAACGCTGTGTTAAGATAAATGCAACAGAGAGATAACGTAAAGTTACTCGAAAAAATCACATGCAGGAGGTATTTACATGGTTAAGTTGTACGATGGCGGAGTTTATCTGGTGAATGGTACGGAGGTAGTCCCGGAGAGCGAAGCCGCAAAAGTAACCGCGCTGACCGGCAGGGCCGTGAGCAGGGAAGAGGCGAAAAAAGGAACGATCGCCTACGGAATCCTGAAAGCGCACAATCAGAGCAGCGATATGGAGAATCTGCAGATCAAGTTCGACGCCCTGACATCCCACGACATTACATATGTAGGCATCATCCAGACGGCGAGAGCGTCAGGCATGGATACGTTCCCGATGCCTTACGTATTGACCTGCTGCCACAACTCCCTGAACGCGGTAGGCGGAACCATCAACGAGGATGACCACATGTTTGGCCTGACTTCCGCAAAGAAGTACGGAGGCATCTTCGTTCCCCCGCATGTGGCGGTCATCCATCAGTTCATGCGTGAAATGTACGCCGGGTGCGGCAAGATGATCCTGGGTTCCGATTCCCACACCCGCTACGGCGCCCTGGGCACCATGGCCGTCGGCGAGGGCGGCGGCGAGCTGGATAAGCAGATCCTGGGCGACACCTGGGATAACAGCTATCCCGGCGTCATCGCCATCTATCTGACCGGCAAACCCAATCCCTGGGTCGGCCCCC
>CANQUA010000019.1 GCA_947626915.1 uncultured Lachnospiraceae bacterium | reverse complement strand
AACCGCGCCTCCGGTAGCCACTGCGGAGAACAGATAGATAAAAATGGTGTAGATCATGGTGTCCAGCGACACGCCGGAGACGGTCGCTTCTCCGGCGTAGCTGACCATCAGGGTATCCGCAAGTCCCACCACCACCTGCAGAAGCTGCTCGATCAGCAGCGGGACGATCATGGCCCACAGGGAAGCGTTGCTGAATGGGCGGGTTCCACCTGAAAACTTCTTTTTCGGTTCAATCGCTTTTTCGAGAAGGGAAATCATCCTGTGCTCCTTTTCTGACTTGCCTCACCAATGCGGGCAGGGCGTCACTGGTGCCCTGCCCGCATGGAAATACGTGCAGAACGTCACTGGTGTTCTGCACGCATGGAAATATACATTAACACCGTGTCGGTATAGTTAATATAACGCCATTCTGACACAGTGTCAATACGTTATTTCAATAAAACTGATCTGTTGGCACTGCTGCATGGCAAGTTCCAGCCTATCTTACGCGAAGATTAAATCTGCCGCTTTTCAGGGACGCGATCACGCCTCCATCGATCAAAAGGTCTGTTCCCGTGATAAATCCGGCATCCGGCCCCAGCAGGAACGCCCCCGCCGCCGCGATCTCGTCCGATGTTCCGGCGCGGCGGACGGCGGAACAGTCGATCATATTTTGATAGGTGTTGCCCGGTGCGTTGAACTCGTCATAGGCCAGCGGCGTCACGATGATACCGGGGCTGATGGTGTTGATCCTGGCGCCCCGATCCGCCCAGGTAGTGGCCGCAGCCGTGCGCACGCGGAGCTGGTTCACCCGCTTGGAAACGATGTAGGCCGCGCCGGAATTGGGCGTCTTGCTTCCGTCAAGGCAGGGAAGCGAGGCAAGCTGGGCGGTCGGCGTCATGGCAAGGGCCTCTTCGTCCTCAGCGGTGAGCGTATGGGGCATATACCCGGTCTGGCTGGAAACAATGAGGCCCGCGCCGCCCCGCGCCATCACTTCACCAAAGGCGTCAATGGCATAGGAGGCGCCGATCAGGTCAAGCCTGATGATATGTTCGGGGCTTGCCTGACTGGGAGACGCGCCCGCCGTGTGGATATAGTACATGACCGGGCCAAGAGACGCGGCCTTTGCCGCAAACGCCCGGATGGACTGTTCATCACAGGCGTCAACAATCTGTGTCTCCACGTCGTACCCGCCGTAGGTGAACTCACGGGAAACCCGCTCCAGCGCCTTTTCGCTGATGTCACCCAGCAAAATCTTTTTTCCTGCGGCAATGCGGCGGACGATGGCGCATCCCATGCTGCCGGCTCCCAAAAGGACAACCACTTCTTTGTTTTCGTTTCTGTCGAGAATCATCGCAAAAACCTCCTACTGATTTTATGGCAAGGCGTTTTTGCACTTGCGCCTTTTATTACTCATAAGTCCATTCTATTGTTTTCCCCCAGAGCAGACAACAACAATTCCGCGGGGGAAGAGGTTCACGCCACACTCTGTGCAGAAATGTGGCGTAACTACACACGGGTTGATTTTTACACACGGCTGGTTTATAATAGAGACAAGTGCAATTTGAATAGCAGGAGGGTTCGTTATGAACGACACCGGCAAATATGAATGATTTCATAGAATATATGACATAGGTGTTTTCCATGGGGTGTCTGCATTTTTTTCTTCCTCTTCAACCGTAAACCCAAAATATTCATAAAAAGATAAACCGTACGGTGATGAATTTAACAAAATCTTATCATACCCTCTCTTTTTTAACTCGCCTGCAGCTTTTCTCATCAGATCCGTCGCTATTCCTTTGCGCTGATATTCACTGTCAACAAATAGCAAAGAGATTCTATTTGTTCCATATGTCTCCAGCATTCCTGCAATTTTTCCGTCAACTAACGCGACAATCATCAACCGTTGGGTATAAATACTTAAATTTTTTAACCTGTCCTCCATCGCCTCCCGCATACGTTTTGTATGCTCAGGTCCATAATCGGCCGAATCATATTTCACAAACATACGCCATGCTAAATCAAGTGCCGGAGCAATATCCTCAGCCGCCGCAAATCTTATTTCGTACTCCATGTTTAGTCATCTCCTTGAATCTTAAAATCATAAAAATTATATCATGCCGCTATTGAATTCTCAACATCTGAAATTGATACTATCTGCGCCCTTGGGAATCCTCCCGTATTTTCCCCGCCGGTGAGTACGCAAACCGTAATGAGAGCAGCTTGGGTACCAGGGGAAGGAAATAAAAGAACATAATTCCGCACCCTTCGGTCGTCAGCTTTCCAGCCGCTGCTTAATGATACGCAGCCGCAAAAATGCTATGCTTTTCTTATCGGTCGGAAGATCATGCTTTCGGCCTTTGCCGCCGCTTTTCTGCGAGTAGCGATGGAAAAAATCATATTTTCACACTATAATTAAACTGCAAAAAAGTGATAACTTTTCAAAAAAACTACCTATCCAAACCGATTTTGGAGCACTATAAGGGCGTAATCATGATTACATCCCAAAAGAAAGGGGGAAGAGTCGCTTGGATGAGCACAAAATTATACCGTACGTTGAACCGATATTTCGTTTCTGCTATAAGCACTTAGCTAACCGCTGCGACGCCGAGGATCTTGCAAGCGAGATCATTTGTCACATTCTGGAAGGAATGAACAAGTATCAGATCGAATCGTTTGACGCCTGGGTTTGGCGTATTGCTCATAACCGCTACGCCCGGTTTATTGACAATCGGAATAAAAATCAAATCATGCTGTCATGCGATGACGAGCTGCTTGATACGGTCGATTATTCCGACGTTGATGAGGAAAGCGCCGAAGAGCAATATGAAACGGTTTTTCGGTATCTGCATACGTTATCTTCCGAGTACAAAAATATTTTTGTAGACTATTATATCGGCGGTTTGTCGGTCAGAAGTCTTGCAAAAAAATATTCTCTCCCCGAAACCACCATCAAATGGCGGCTAAATGCAGGACGCCAAAAAATCAGAGATAGGATAGGAGAAGATAAAATGGATAGAGTATATCAGAGAATCAATTGGAATACCACAACTTGTAACGGCAGCATGGATTCCGACGCATATCTTCACACGCAGGTGGCCCGTGCGATCTGCCTCGCGGCTTATGAAAAGCCTCTGACAGTAGAGGAGATCAGTATTCGTACAGGGATTCCTACAATGTATGTCGAGGATGAACTTCCACGGCTCGAATACGGGGACGCTGTCTGCGAGGCAGGCAACAAATATGCGACTAATTTTATTATCTTTCGCCTGACAGACAGAAAGCAGACAGAAGACGTTTCAGCATCGGCCGTCAGTACGATTGCGGACAAATTTGAAGCTGCACTGAAAGATGCGGAAAATAAAATCAGAGCGTTAGACTTTTACGGTAATGATTTCGGCACAGGCAGGCTGGGATATATCATCGTTCCATATCTGTTAAGACATAAAATCAGCGATGTAAAAAATAACCGCTTAAAGCTGGCAAACGGCCCGTATCCTCCACGAAAAGACGGCGGCTATGGCTGGTTTATCGTAGAAGAAACGGCCGATGAATCGGAAAACTGTGCGGAGTATGATTCCGGATGTAATGTTGCAGGAGACGACAGCGGCAGTAAGTACAAAGTTCCGACGCATATCTATTACTATTGGATCGGTAAATATTTTGATTACAACATTTACCATAACAAAGGAATACGCTGGATGTGTGCAAACGGCATATCGCAGAACAGTGTAAACGGTGTTGTGTCCAAAGAATCTCTTTCCGAAGAAGACGCCGCACATCTTGTTGAAACAAATCTGCTTATAAAAAACGAAGATCATTATGTACTTAACTTCCCGCACTTTACCGCAGAGCAGTTCAGGAAATTTGTTTCACTGTTTGAAATGAATGATGAAAAGCTCGATGAGCTCCTTGCGGAATGGGTCGTAACTGTGCGGAATAATTTTGTGAATTTCGTCCCAAAGCGTCTTCACAATCAGATCAATCCGTGGGTTGACCATTACCTGCATCAGATCATCGGATATGTTACAGAGGAGCTGATTCGCCGCGGCGTCCTGCGAAAGCCTGACAGTGAAAAGCCTTTGACCGACGGAGTATTCAGCGTTGAAGGAACATACATCCATCCTTAAATACGTTCACCTCCGGGCGTTTTCTATGGAGTACGCCCGGCGGCCCATCCCCAGAGCGCCGGGCGCATGAGACACAGGGCCGATGATTCCGCAAGCAAATGATTCCACGGTTCCGTGCTCGCCATATTTACCGGTTTTAACATAACTGCCGACCTGCACCATACCCGGATCACCGCAGAACAACAGCACGGCTGAACGTTTCAGCTTACCGTTTGTATCATATTGACAGGGGCCTTATTCCCCGACCTGCTGCCGCGCCCTGCTTTCCGCCTGGTATCTGGAAGACATCCGGAAAGCCGCGTATTCGATCTGGCCTTCTGCCGCCGCATGCAGCAATAGTTTCCCCTTCCGGTCGATGACCCCGGCCACCGACAGCAGCTCTTCCCCGGTCCGGACCAGTTCTCCGGCCGTCTCGCTGCTGCCGAACAGGGCGTCCGACAGTTCCGCGGTAATGATACAGAAACCGTCCGGCCGCATCGTGCCTCCGGGATCGTACGCCCCTGCAAGGGAACAGCTGCCCGACAGGATCTTCGCCGGATACGCCAGACCGGCGTTTCCGCAGACGGCGGCAATCGAAGCCGCGGCTCTCCGCCCGGTGCTGACCGATGTGACCGTCTGGCTGGTTTCCAGTCTCCAGGCGGCTATATCCTGTATCCCATTGTAACCTGCAGATTCCTGATTCCCCCAGGTTATCACTTCTTCCACGCGGATCCCGCGTCCGCGGCAGTCGATCTCTACCCGGCACGGCGTCATAAAACAATAAGACCATGCCCATCCTCCCGCCAGCGCCAGTATTCCCAATACGGCGGCCAGTTCCGGCAGGGCAGACAGGAAACGCCTCCGCAGAGTCTGTTCCCCGCCTGGCGAGGGGGCGGGCTCTCTGTGCGTATATTCTGAAAATGGCGGGGTGTTCGTAGTATGTTTCTTAGTTGGCGCGGTCTCAGCCTCCGGTCGCGTGAGGGATATGGACTGTGAGGTGTTCGTATCGCGTTCCTCAGCTGGGGCGGTTTCGGCCTCCGGTCGCGTGGAGGATATGGACGGCTGGTTTTTTACCGCATCAATCCCAAACAATCTGATTATTCTGTTCAGTCCCCACGATTTTCTCTCATCCATTTCTTCTCTCCTGCTCCCTGCCGGCTGGTTCGTTGAGTTTCTGCCGACTTGTTTTCCTTCCTGCCGGTACATTTTTTACTCTACTCCATTCCGCATTACTTTCTCTCCATTTTTCTTCACTTCGAACCATTCTCCTCCACTCCCCTCCACTCCTCTTCATGCCAAACCATTCCTCTCCATTTTCCTCCGCTTCCGGCCCATTTCCTTACCTCAACCTAATCCTTTCCGGTTTTCTTTATGCCAAATTATTTTTCCGCTTTCTCTCCACTCCAAACCATTCCCCTCTGCTTCCCTCCATTTTCCTCCACCTCAAACCATTCTCTCTACTTCTCTCCATTTTTCTTCACTCCAAACCATTCCCCTCCATTTTCCTCCACCTCCGGCCCTATTTTTCTTCCGCCTCATGTCTCTCATCTCTCCATCTCCCCGGATCGCAATGACCATCCCGGCACTTTACTACCCTTCTGCCGGCCGCACCCGGTCCCCGGCGGAGATCAACTGATTGCTGCCGGTCACGATCTGATCGGAATCGAAGAGCGCTCCCTCTACGGCGGCTTCCGCGCTGCCCTGGTAGAGTACGGTCAGATCGACCCGCTCCACGAAAAATTCTTCCCCCAGAATCGCGTTTCTGGTCCGCAGAACCAGACAATAATAATAACCTGACATATCCCTGCGCAGCGCCTCCAGCGGGATTACGTTCTGATAAACCTCAGACTCTTTTTTGCAGGAATAAGAGGTTACAGAACCGATTGGGATGTCCAGCTCTCCCAGATCCGCCTGAAACGTCCCCGTTTCCTCGCCCATCAGGTTCATCTCGCCGACGACCGCCTCCACGCTCCAGTTCGTGCCCGGAACCGTGACCGAAAGCAGGTCCCCGACAGACAATTCCTGTTCCGTCTTTTGAAATTCCGCTTCAAACACACGGCTGCCGTAAGCCACGGAAACCCGTTCCTCCCCGCTGCTGGTCTTCCCTTCCGTCAGCTCCTGCAGAACCACGGTTCCGGCCCGGTCGGAACGCCGGACTCCCTCTTCGGCCAGAAGCGCGTCCAGGTCTTCGATCTTCCGCTCCGCCGACCGGATCTCCAGTTCCTGCAGGCGGCGGTCGATCTGCGCCAGGCGGCTCTGCTGGGCGCGGGTCAAACCGGCGTACTCGTCGCTCCGGGCCGCCAGCTCCAGATTCCACTGCGCGTCCTCTACCCCCTTTTCCAGGGCTTCCAGCTTCTCCTGCGCCGTTTCCCACTCGTTCTCCGTCTGCTCGATGGCGGCCAGATACGTTTTTTTCAGTTCCTCTTTCTCGTCCGCCGCGCCGTTTCCGTCCCCGCCGCTCTCCTCCTGGGCCTGAATATAACGGTTCCGGAGCTCTCCCAGCTTTCTCTCCCATTCCGCTTCCAGGGCATAGCGGTCTTCCCAGGCCCGGTCCAGCTGAAGCTGCAGCTTCTCAAGCTCGGCCCGGTACTGCCGGAGCGTACTCGCGGCGCCGGCGTCGGAAGGACTGGCTTTTTTCGCCCGTTTCGCCCTGTCCTCTTCCTGCTTCGCTACCTCGATCTCCGCCTTCAGATCCTCGATCTGCCGGTCCGACTGTATCAGGGCCGCGTCCCGCTCCCTCACGCCCTCCTCCAGCTCGTCACAGGCCGTCTGCTCATCCTGCGCCAGAGAACGCTGCAGCTCTTCCTCCGCCTTTTTCAACTCTTTTTCATAATCGCTCTGCAGGCGCTTTTTTTCCACAAAATACTCCGCCCATGCTTCGTCCCGCTCCTGCTGCCCCTCTTCCAGCTCTTTCCGGGCCAGAAGCAGCTCTCTTTGGGCCAGTTCCGATTGTGTAACCTGTTCGTAAACCTCGGAAGCTACAGCCGACCGCTCCAGATTCAGCTTCAGTTTCTCCAGCTGCTCCGTCAGTTCTTCTTTCTTCTCCAGGATGGAGTCCACGCGGAAGCGGAACAGTTCGTCCCCCTCCTGCACCTCGGTCCCGGCCGCCGCCGCCGACTCCACTTTCAGCCCCGGGAATACGTCGAAATAGACGACCTCTTTTTCCTTTACTTTTCCCGTGCCGGAGATCAGCGTCTCGATGCTTTTCTGTTTGGAATAGCCGGTCAATACTTTCGGGATCGTGATACTGTCGTAAATCCTTGATACCAGCGTACAAAACAGCATGAAAAGGAAGAAACCGGCCAGGATCCTCCGCCTCCAGCCGCGCCTGTGTTCCATGATCTTCGTTCCCTCCTCTCATTCCTTTACGCCGGACGCCGCAATCCCCTGCTCCAGCTCGCTCTGTCCGTTCAGATAAAACAATACCGGCGGCGCCATCATCACCAGGCAGGCGGCAAAGGCCACCGACGCCTTGTCCTGGGCGATATTGGGCAGATACAACGACAGCGGCCAGAGCGCGACATTTTTCAGGTAGGCCACCGGCTGCTCCAGCGCGTTCCACAGGTCGATAAACCCTAAAAGCATGGCGGTTACAATACCGGGGTACCCGGACGGCATGCCTACATAGAAAAAGGTCTTCCATTCTCCCGCCCCGTCCAGATAGGCCGCCTCCAGAAGCGCCGTCGGGATCGTCTCAAACGATTTCGTCATGATAAAGACCGGAAATGTGGACCAGATCCCCGGCAGGATCAGCGCCAGGTGCGTGTCCAGAAGCTTCAGCCGGTCCAGCACCAGATAATTGGAGACCTGCGTCACCTGGAACGGCAGCACCATCAGCAGGATATAAAAGAAAAACAGCGCTTTCTTTCCCGGAAACGAGAACCGCGCGAACGCCCAGGCCGCCGGCGCTCCGATCAGCAGCTGCCCCGCCAGGGCCGGCAGCGTCTGGATGCAGGAATTCCAGAACATGACGAAGAAGCCCGGCGAGCGGAACAGCAGCTCGATCAGCGGTTCGGCGGAGGGGTAAGCCGGAAGCAGCGCGGCCCGGACCCGGTCCCGGCCTCCCCCCAGAGGCTCCAGGTACCGCCAGAGCAGTTCATCCTCCGGCATCAGGCAGGCGGCCAGCATCAAAAGGATCGGGAGCCAGACCAGCAGGCTCAGGACCGCAAGACAAAGCGTGCGCAGGTGCGCCGCGCGAAAATGGCGTAATCGGAACACGGCCAAACTTTCCCTCCCATTCGTTCACTCAAACCTATTTTAACGGGGTACGATCTTTAACTCCGCAGCCGCCGGAGCCCGGCCGCCAGCAGGCGGACGGCGGCCAGAGCCAAAGCCAGCAGCAGCGACGCTCCTACCAGCAGCATGGCGGCAGTACACATATTCTGGACGTCCAGGGTCAGGAACCAGTGGCTGAACAGGTGCGGCGCCATGTAGATCGAGGTGTCGGGATACGAGCCCGCCAGCAGGTAGGCTTCCCGATAGACCCGGAACGAATTGACCACGGACAGAATCAGCACGAGCCCGCCCGTCCCGGCGATCCCCGGCAGCGTGATGTACCTGAGCCGCTGCCAGAACCCGGCCCCGTCCACGCGGGCGGCGTCATAGAGGCTTTCCGAAATCGAGGCCAGGCCCGCCGTCCAGATCAGCAGGTCGTAACCTGCATTTTTCCATATATAGGTTACAACCAGCACCGGAAACGCGGTGGGGCCGTTGACCCAGTCTGTATCCCATTTTTGGGTAACCTGCGCCGCCGCGTTCCCGACTGTGACCGCCGTGGCCGCCAGGTTGCCCGTAGGTTCTATCCCTGCCGCGGCAGCTCCCGCCGCCCCATACGCTCCGCCCGCCCCGATCCGGCCCAGCCAGCCGTCCAGCATCGTCAGCGCCTGGTTCAGCACCCCGTCCGGACAGAGGACGATCTTCCACACCAGGACCATGGCGGCCACCGGTATGACCATCGGCAGCACCAGGGAGGTCTTGTAAAAGCTCCCTTTCCCGTCCCGGTTAAAAACCAGCAGCGCCAGGACCAGGGAAACCAGCATCAGCAGCGGGACGCAGACCGCCAGGAACCGGGCCGTATTGGCGAACGCCAGACGGAACGCCGTATTGGACCAGACCGCCGCGTAATTGGCCAGCCCCACCGGTTCCCGCCCCAGCGGGTCCAGAAACGACCGGCGCACCACGTCGGCGAACGGGATCCCGGTAAACAATGCCACGCCCGCCAGGCTGGGCGCCAGAAAGAACCACGCCGCGCGCCTCTGCCTCCCGGCGATATCCGAAGATTTCGCCTTTCTCATCCTTTTTCCGCCTGGTAGATCCGCACCTGCTGCTCGATGGCCGAGGCAGCCTGCTCCGCGGAGATCTTGCCCGCCAGATAATCCAGCGAATTGTTCACGACCATCTGCACCAGCGTCTCATCCTTGACGACCGCCGCCGTTACGCCGCCGACCAGTCCAAACAGCGCTTCCCTGCCCTCCGCGCTGGGAGCTCCCGCGGTGATCGAATAGTTCCATTCCGGGAAGCCGGTCCCGAAGACGACATTATTGCGGCTCTCTTTCTGCCGCCAGAGTTCCAGCGCCTCCGTTCCCACCGGGAAACCGTCCCCGAAGCTCTCCTTTTGTATCTCGGTGGAAAAAACGCACCGGACAAATTCCTGCGCCAGCTCCGGGTAGGCCGTGGCCTGGTTGACCCCGATCCGCACAGCCGGGAAATACACGCCGCCCACGTTCTCCACCGCCGCGTCCGGATGATTCTCCTGAAATACTTCCAGATATCCGTAATCGTCCACCGACGACAGGCTCTCCACGCCGCTGCCGCATTTTCCCGCGTCAAAATAGATGCCCGAATTACCCGTTCCGTAAGCAGATACCTTATTCGTGACATGATATTTGCTCAGTTCCTCCTCGCTGAAGCTCTCCTTTGCGCCGCTGGCGTCGCTCATGGCTTTCACCGCCTCCAGGTACAAAAGCAGCGTGTCATGGTCCAGACTGCAGCCGTCCTCCCCGAACAGTTCCCGATAATGGAACATCGCCACGCTCCGCAGCAGGTTTTCATAGGTACTCGCCCATACCAGCGGCTGGCCGGACCGGTAATCCCGAAGTCCCTCCAGCGTCCTCCAGGCCTCCACCGCTTCCGCGGTCCCCACGACGACCGGTACGCGGATCCGGACCGGCATCTGATAGATGGCCCCGTCCGCTTTCGTAAAGCCCGAAAGCACGCTCTCAAGAATCGGGGACTCCTGCTGGATCCGGGCGAACACGTCCCGCAGATCCATCAGCACGCCTTTGGCCTCGTAGGAATCGGCCGCCAGATCGTCGAGGATCAGCACGTCCGCCCCTTTCCCGTTCAGGATCTCCGTGTTCAGGGCCCGGATCGTCTCCTCCGACACGTCGCCGTAGGAGGTATCCGACGCCGTCCGCACGTCCACCAGCACATCCGGATGGGCTCTCTGAAACACGGCGGCCGCCTGGCTGACCGTGCTGTTGTCTTTCAGCCCATAGATGGTCAGCGTGATCTGCGGGGTCGCGGTCACATTGGAATCAAAGACGAACCGGCTCACCGTAAATCCGGCGCTCTTGCGGAACACCGCATAATACTCCTGCCCCTCGCCCCGGACAAAGGCGTTCAGATACAGGTTCCTCACGCCCATGGAATTGAGCTTTCCGTCGATCAGCAGCTCCCACAGGCTGCCCCCGGCGCTCACATGGGACAGACCGGCCATGCTGGCCAGGTAAACGCCCCCGCTCCCGTCTCCGAACAGCACCTCATTCTCCCCGTAGGCGTTCCGCAGGGCCTCGTCGCAGGCCACGGAACCGGCCGGCTGCCCGTCCGCCAGGCTGTACCGGACGATGCCGTCTTTCCCGAAGGTGACGAATTCCTCTCCCTCGATATAGCCGACGCTGTATTCCGACGCCGCCGACGATTCTTTCTCCATGCTGAAGAGCCTTACGCCGTCCGCACGGTAACAGACGACCTGGCTGTTATCGTGGACCAGGATCCGGCCGTCCGCGGTCACGTCGATCTGCCCGGGGATCAGGCCGTAGCTCTGCCCGGCCGCCGGCTTAAAGACATCCTCCAAAAGTTCCTCCAGACCGCCGTCCTCGCCGATCCGGTACAGATGGCACCGGTAGGAATCGTCCATGACCGTCATGTAATAATTTCCGTCCTGCCCGCAGAGGATCCGGGAGGGGACCGACGCCGCCTCGCCCAGGCCCATTTTCTCCGTGTACCAGCTCCGCCAGCGGGTATCTTCCGTCCAGGCCGTCCCGTCGTAGACGCACCGTATGGACTGCCGGTTCTGCGGCACATCTTCATCATAAGATGTGTTCACGTACAGTTCCAGTTTCCCGTCCTTTCCGCGGAAAAAGGACGCGAACTGCAGCCCGCCGATCCCTTCCGGCAGTTCTATCTCCTGCTCCACATAGCGCCCCATGGGCACGGAGGTCTCCGACGCGCCGCCAGGGCTGCCGCCGCTTCCCGCGGGATCCGCCCCCTTCGTGCCGTCTCCTCCGGTTCCGGACACATTTCCCGCTCCGCCGGTTTCTCCCATGGTCTCCGTTCCGACCGTGGAACCGTTCGTACCCGAACCGCCGCTTTTTCCGCCGCAGCCGCCCAGAAGACCGATCCCCAGGCTTGCCGCCAGTACCGCCGCTATTACGTTCCGATGTTTCATAATTTACCTCCTCGTTTTTACTGTCTCCGATTTTACCAGGGGATTCTCTAAAAATACTGGAAAGAGAAAAAACTTTTTAGAGATTTTTTAGAGACTTCTATGTTAAACTAAAAGTACGCGGCGTCCGCCCCCATTCATACAGGCATAACCGCCCGGACGCCGTATTCAGAACTGAAAGGAACGAAACCATGCGCATCTTAATGATCGAAGACGATAAAGACCTCTGCCGGAACATCTGCCTGACCCTTCAGGCAAACGGTTATGAAACAGAATGCTGCTACAGCGGAGATGACGGCCTCTTCGCCGCCCGGAGCCAGGCCTACGACGTGATCCTCTTGGACCGGCTGCTCCCGCAGATCGACGGCCTGACCCTGCTGCAGAGCCTGCGGCGTCAGGGCATCGAGACCCCCGTGATCCTGGCCACGGCCCTGAACGGGCTGGGCGACCGTGTAAACGGCCTGGACGCGGGAGCCGACGATTACCTGGTGAAGCCCTTCGCCGTAGAAGAACTGATGGCCCGGATCCGCGCCGTCACCCGAAGGCCGGGACGGATGCAGGACCCGGCGCGGCTGGCGGCGTTCGGACTGCTCCTGGAACCGGAGAAACGGCTGCTCACCTACGGGGACACATCCCTCAACCTGTCCCGCCGGGAATCCGCCCTTCTGGAATGTTTCCTGCGCAGTCCCGGCCAGACCCTGCCCCGCGCCCGGATCCTTTCCTATGTCTGGGGCTCCGCCGCCGAGGTGGAGGACGGGAACCTGGACAATTACATCTATTTTCTGCGCCGCCGTCTGGCCTCCCTGCACGCGCCGGCCAGGCTGACGACAATTCACGGAATCGGCTACCAGCTGGAAGCGGCCGGGGAACCGGGCGAACCCCGGTCTGACACCCGGACTTCCTGCCCCCCCATGCAGCCAAAGGTCCAAGCGACCCCCGGTCGACCTGCCCCGGACCTCCTGACCCCCAAAACCTTCCCGCCCCCCAAACGAGGTATCTCTATGAAAAAAGACAATGCAAACGGCGCTCCGGGAGACGCATCCCTCTCCCTGCCGCGCCGCCGTCTGACCCGGCTCTACACCGTTACGGCCTCCCTGATCCTCACCCTGGTCATGATCAGCTTCTTTCTCATGCGGGTGCAGGAAACCAGACAGCGCCAGACAGACAATTTCCACCAGCTGTTCAGCTCCCTGGCGATCCGCCTCCAGTCGGACACCATGATCTCCCAGAGCTTCCTGGCCCAGACCGAATCCGACCACCAGGCGATCATCCATATCGAAGAGAACGGAACGGCCCTGCTCTACAACGGTTCCTGGTCCGCCCCCACCGCGCGGCAGGAGCTGATCCGGAAGACCAAAGACCTGGCCGCGGCCGAGGGGCTCTGTTCCGCCTCGGCCCCCATTTCCGCGCCTTCTGTCAGCAGCTCCCTGTTTCTCCTGGAAGGGGACGCCGGAGAGACCTATTGCGCCAGGATGCTCGTTCTGGCCCGTGACCGCACCGTGCGCAGCCTGTGCCTGATTATGTACCGCAGCCCCATCCTGCGCCTGCTGCGGACAACGCTCCTTCAGCTATGCCTGCTGGAGCTTCTGGGCACCGCGGCGCTCTTTCTCATCAGCTGGCATTTCGTCGGCTGGTCCCTGAAGCCTGTGGCAGAAAGCAGGCGCCGGCAATCCGAATTTATTGCCGCCGCGTCCCACGAACTGCGTTCGCCCCTGGCCGTGCTCCGTTCCGGCGCCGCCGCCCTGCGGACCGCGGATTCCTCCGGGAAGGCAGTTTCTGACGGCGGGCAGAATCTCTCCGCCTCCATTCTGGACACATTCGACAGCGAATGCGCCCGCATGTCCCGCCTCATCGACGACATGCTGCTCCTGGCCTCCGCCGACGCCAAAAGCTGGGAGCTCCGGCCCGCGGAAACAGACATGGACACGCTGCTGATCGAGGTCTACGAAACCTACGATCCCCTCTGCCGCCAAAGGGGAGTTTCCCTGCGGCTGCAGCTGCCCCAGCAGCCTCTTCCCTCTCTGTGCGTCGACGCGGAACGGGTCAAACAGATCATTTTCATCCTTCTGGACAACGCGCTGGATTATTCTCCCCGGGGCGGCCGGATCCTCATTCAGGCGGAATCCGGCCGCGCGTGTTTCCTGCGCATCCTGGACCAGGGACCGGGCATCCCCGACAGCGTCAAGCCCCATATCTTCGACCGGTTTTACCGTGCGGACGCCTCCCGCAGCGATAAGTCCCATTTCGGCCTGGGCTTAAGCATCGCCCGCGAACTGGCCCAGCTCCACGGCGGTACCCTTTCCGTAACGGACGCCCCCGGCGGAGGCAGCTGTTTCACTCTGCGTCTCTCCATAAAATGAAAATGTTTTTCCATATGCTCCCATATATGGGAGTACTTGCCAGTAAAAAAGTAATATCCTTAACGTACTAATACTACGGAAAGGATGTTTATACGTGAACGAACAAAAGATACTGGCAAACCGCATTATATACTATTGCAAACTGCGCCGGATGAGCTACTACGCATTATCCTACCGTTCCACCGTCCCTCTGAATACCCTGATGCACATCCTTCACTGTTCGACGAAGAATCCGGGCGTATTCACGATAGCAAAAATATGCAACGGGCTGGATATTACCATCAGCGAGCTGTTTGATTCGGAAGAATTTGCCAACATGGAATTTGAGATCGAATGAGCCGTCCGCCCAGACGCAAAAAGCCTGCGAACGGGAAACCTCCCGCCGCAGGCCTTCGTCTATCCGTTTATTCTGTTTCTGTTGCTGTACCGCCCGCCGTATTCCGGCATCATATCCGGCCGCAACCTCAGCTGACCTACAGCTTATTGCCGCAGTAGACGCAGAACGCGGCTCCCTTCTTAACCGGCTTGCCGCATTGCGGGCAGAATGCCGATCCCGAGGCTTTTCCCTGCGCCGCGCCCGGCTTGACGCCCGCCTTTTTCTCCGCCGCTTTGCTGAACGATACGATCCCTGCAGGTTTGGCTTTCGTCTGATCCGCGGGCACCTCCGCTTCGGCTTTTTCCGCGGGAGCGGCCGGCTTCTTCTCCGCCGGCTTCATCAAAGTCACGACCTCCGCCTGTTTGGGTCTCGTCTCCTCCGCGCTGCCTCCGACGATCTCCGTCTCGTCCCCGTCCGCCGCATCCTCTTTCACATCCGGAATTCCGGCAGTCTCTTTTGCGGGAACCGTCTCCGGCACGAGTCCCTTCGAAACGGCCTCTGCTTCTTTCTCGAAGATCTCCGTTTCGTCCGTAAATTCTTCCGTCCCGTCCGCAAAACCGGCGATCTCCGTCTCCTCGCCATCCGGCTGCGCAGGCATGGTCTCCTTTGGGGAAACAGCCGTCGGTCTGAGGCCCGGCTTCTTACCCTTTTCCGCCTTTTTCTGCCTCGCCTCCGCCTTTTTCTCCTGTTTTTCTCTCTTTTTCCGCTCCTTCGGCGTTTCCGCGGCGGCGGCCGGTTTTCCGTCCGCCTCCCCGATGTCCGTCTGTCCCGGCTCCGCGCCGGCCTCCGCCGTTTCCGTCTTTCCTTTCCACTTCATCAGCACCAGGCCCGCGGCCAGGCACAACACAGCCGCCAGCAGCAGAAGCCAGTAATATCTGGCAAACCGTCCGATCCTGGAATCCGTAAACAGCAGCGCCGTCCCCAGCGTTTTCGTGAACATCCAGACCGCCAGGCACAGAAGAACAAGACTCAGAACCAGCAGCAGAACGCCTGTCAGCTTACGCTTGTAATCCGTCTTTTTCATCATTCCTGCCCTCCCTGCTGACGATTCATCCAGGAACCGCCGATCTGGTTAAAGTAATCCGCCTCCGGCTCCAGGTTGGCTTCATCCACGATATTCTCATACGGAACGCCCACATGATACTCTTTCTCCGCAAACGCGTCGTTGACATCCACGGACACATTCACGTTCCGGGTGAATTCCTCCGGCGACATGACCACATCAAACTGCAGGATGTAATCGTTCACCATGTAATTGCCGATGGCCGAGTAGATCTCGCCCAGCATCTCACTGGAATCCGCCTGGATGAATTTGCCCCGGCAGCGGGTCGCGATATAGCTCAGGTATTCGGTATCCGCTCCGCCGAAGCCTACGCTGTAAACGTAGATATTTCTGCGGTTTAGGTCGTCCAGCACCGTGTCGATATAGCCGCGGCTGCCGTCCGCGCCGTCCGACAGCAGGATCACGATCTTCCTGCCGGACACATTGTTCAGCACCTCGCCGGCTTTTTCCAGACCGGAGTAGATATTGGTGCCTCCTCCGATGTTCACCGCCTGGATCGCGCGCAGGACCTCATTCTGATTATTGGTCAGCTCGCATTCCACATACGCGCTGTCGTCAAACGTAACAAGGGACGCCTTCACATTGTCATTGATGCTCTTGATGAAATTGGAAACCGCCTTCTTCGTGTCATCCATCGGCGCGCCGCCCATACTTCCGCTTCGGTCCACGACCAGCACCACCGACATGGCCTCGTCCATCTCCTGCTCTTCGTTGGAAATGATCTCAAAGTTCGTGACGCGCTCATCCATCTCCAGCAGAGAGAAATTATCCTTTACCAGCTTCTTATCCAGATCCATCGCCACGTTCACGGTCACACGCACGGTCGGGAACCTGGTGGCGTCGATCTCACGGATGATGATGCCGTTGTAAAGCTCATCCAGAATGCTCAGCACGTAACCGTAGAACGACTCGGCCTCCGCGTACTGCCATCCGCTTTCGATGAAATTCAGCAGCTGCGCGATGCGGTCCCAGATCACCGCCACGTTCAGGATCTGATCGTCCATGTAATCCGGCTTCACCTCCTGGCCGTTCATCATCTGATAGAAGACAATGAAATCGTTCATCAGCATCGTAGCGGGATCATGGCTCTGGTCGTCCCCCTTGATCACTTCCACCAGAAGATCCTTGGCGCGTTCCCGGTCCTTCGCCTGGTAGTAAAGCTGCGCCAGCTCCAGCCGGTAGGACACGGTATCCCGCTCCGAGATCGGCGTCGTCGTCTCGATGAAGTTGATCGCACGCTTCGCCGGCTCGGCCGCGATCTCATCCTCGCAGTCCTGGATCTCTGCCTGCAGGTTCTCGATCTGCCTTGTCAGTTTGGACTGCTCTGTCGCCGAGGTGGACTGATAATACTGGTTCTGCAGCGAATTCAGCTCCTGCCGCAGTTCGTCCTGCTGCCGCCGCAGCTCTGTCGTCCTCTCGTCGTCCCCGTCGATCAGGCTGCCGCTCTTGGCCACCAGATTGGCCAGCATCGCACGGTTCTCAAAGGAATCGTTTTCTTCAAACGTCTTTTTCGCCGTCTCAAACGCCTTCGTATAATCTCCGGTCTGGATGGCGTAGGCCGTCTGCAGTTTGCGGCTGAGAGGCGAATTGTCCTTCTCCAGCTCTGCCAGCGCCTCGGGAGTCAGCCCCTGCCCCTGGGACGACATCATATCCAGCATGGCCAGGATGCTCTCGCTGGATTTATTAACCTTGATCGTATTCTGCACCCTCAGAAGCAGGCTCAGAAGCATCGTTCTGACCTCTTCCTTCAGGTTCTCGCACTGCTCGTAATACGAATAGTCGTTCTCGTCCAGCTCTTCCTCCGCGTTCACGAAATGGATCATGGCATCCTTCGCAAGTTCGATCGCCTCGTCCTCTTCCTGCTCCAGATACCCTTCCGCGTAACGAATGCCGGAGGAATAATCCGCCTGGAATCCGGACGCCAGCACCAAAAGCTGCCGGGAGGTGATATTGTTCCGGATCTGGTCCGTCTGGGCCGCCAGGATCCTGGCCTGCTCATAATCCCCCATTTCAATCAGACGGGAAGAAACATAATTCTGCTGCTTTACCTGCGTCTCCAGCCGCCGTATCCTGAGAAAGAAGAAAATGCCGACCGCCGCAATGACCGCCACGATCACGACCGCCGCGATCATGGCCGGACGGATCTTCTTTTTCTTTGCTTCCTGCATCACTGCTCACCTCCCAGATTCAGAATATCCGTATCGATCCTGGTCAGATGCGGGTAAATGCTCCGCACCGCCTCCGGATTGCTGATGGGATTGTCGCGCAGCATCAGGACCTCCAGATTGGAGAGCCCGGAAACGGCGCTGATGTCGCTGATCCGGTTATAATACATCCACAGCTGTTTCAGCTGCGTAAGTCCCGCCACCGGCGCAATGTCCTGCACATCGTTGTCCGAAAAATCCAGGTATTCCAGATTGACAAGCCCCGCCGCCGGCTGCAGGTCCCGGACCTGATTGCCCCAGAGCCCCAGGGATTTCAGATTGGTCAGACCGCTCAGCGCGGAAATGTCCTGGATCTGGTTCCAGCCCAGGTTCAGCTTTTCCAGCCCGGTCAGGCCGCTCAGCACCGCGATATCCCGGCTGTTCAGCTCGTCCCCGACCAGGCTGAGCTCTTTCAGACCCGTGCACTGGGACAGGGCGCTGATGTCCAGCTCCGGCTGGTAGAGCACGACCACCTTTTCCAGGAACGGCATATACTGCAGATCCGCGAAGGTCGTGATCTGGCCGTAATCGGGCACATTGTACGGATAGCCGTCGATCGTATACATGTTTTCCTTCAGATACACGCTGTTCTGGTCCTCAAAACTGGAAATGTTCGTGCCGATGATATAAAGCTCCGTGATCTGCTCGATATCGTCGTTGTAGACCGGCTCGTCGTTCGGAATCTGCAGCTGCCGGCGCACCGTCTGCTCGATCACAGGCTCTTCCAGCTCCACCACCACATCCACGATCTGGATATCATAATCCCACACCGCTATGTCGCTCTGATAGCCGGTCGAGTTGATGACCATGGCTTTCACCTGCGTTCTGCCGTTTCTTAAAATAAGCGGCTTCTCATACACGGCGGATTCCTCCGTCGGCGTCGTACCGTCCAGCGTGTAGTAGATGGTCTGCCTCTCATCCGACGGGATCAGCTCCACGCGGATGCGGTCCGTGTAAGCGCCGTCGTCGTAGCTGGATGTGGGCGGCTCCGGACGGGCCACATAATACAGCTTCGTGACCGCCTCGTCCTCCACCTGGGTCACGGCCGTATCCAGAAGTTCCCTGGCCTCGTCCAGTTTGTTGTCCCGGATATACAGATCCGCCAGCTTCTCATACACGTCCGCCTGGCTGCTGTCATTTTCCAGCATGCTCTTATAAACGTTCTCGGCATACACCGACATATTGTTGGCATCGTAGGCTTCCGCCAGTCCCAGATTCGCCTCCCGGTTCTTATCGTCGATATCCAGGGCCTGCCGGTAGGACGCGATCGCCTGCTCATAATCCAGTTCGGACAGATACCGGTTCGCCTCTTCGATGCACGCCCTGACCTGAACGGACCGGCGGTACTGGAAGATCAGAATCCCCGCAGCCACCGCCGCCGCCAGAACGCAGGGAATCCCGATCACCAGAAGCTTATGATTCTTCCATAATCTCTTCATACGCTATTCTTCTCCCCGCTCAATCTTTTCAAGCTTTCTCTTCCGCTGCCAGCGGAACACCGGAAGCAGGATCAGGGTCAGCAACAAGCTGCCCGCCATGCCTGCCAATCCGCCCAAGAATAAATAATTGCCCATATCCGCTCCTATCCCTCCAACCAGCCTTTCACTACGACCTCGTCATAGATCTGGTAGAGATATCCCATTTCCATATCCTGCTCTGTGCCGGACGGCAGTTTCTCATAGAGTTCTTTACATCTCTTAAAATATGTATCGAATTTCTCATAATCCGGTACCTCCAGCTCCAGAAACGCCAGTCTCTTGTAGATCAGGTAATTATCCGGATAGGTCTCGTCGGCCTCCAGCAGGCACTCCTCCGCCTCCCCGTACCGTCCCAGGCTCTGCAGATAGACGGCCTTATCCAGCCACTCCACCATCGTGCCGTAGCCCATGTCTATGATCTCCGACAATGCGTCCACCGCCTTTTCCGTATAGGACGTGTCCCCGGACAGCTGGCCGTAGTCGCCGTATACCTGCGTCAGGCGCTGCAGAAGCATCAGGAGCCGCTCTTTCGGCAGCCGCTTCCTGGCGTCCTCCAGGACCTGGATCCGCTCCGGATAGGCCTCGTCGCCGCCGTCCGCCGCCAGCACTTCGTCCAGCTTCAGGGCCGCGCGGAGAACGATCGAATCATCGTCCGTATCCTCCAGGCACTCCCGAAGCGCCGAAGCGGCTCCCCGGTAATCCTCCTCCAGGCTGGCAATCTCGCCCTCCAGAAGCTTCAGGCTGCTGCTTTCCAGCCCTCTCGCCTGGGCCTGCAGAAGCGCCTCACGGGCCTGCTGCAGATTGCCGCTCCGAGCCAGCGCGATCCCGTAATCCCGGTAATACACCGGCTGGGTATTGTCCAGGAAAATGGCCCGCTGATATTCTCCGACCGCCTCGGAAAGCTCTCCCAGCTCCAGATAACATCCGGCCGCCAGATAATGCCCCTCGCTGATCTGGCCGCTGTTCTGATAGAGCGGATTTGCCAGGATATTCTGCTCCAGATAGTCCAGCCCTTCCTGGTACTGGCCGTCGGCATAATATTCCTGCGCCGCGGCAATCTTTTCCTCCAGGGCTCCCTCGGTGCTCATCCCCCATCCGACGTACGTGGCTCCCGCGCTGCCGAGGAAGATGACCAGCAGAAGAATCAGCACGAAATCCTGCCGGTGAAGCAGACGCTTATAGGACTTGGTCAGTTTTCCCAGCCTGCGCAGGGCTTTCAGCATCTGCGACACGTTTTTGTAGCGCTTCTTCGGGTCCTGCTGCAGGCCGCGGGTCAGGATCTGCGCGAACGCATCGTTGACCGACGGCATCACCGTCTCCACCGGCTCCAGAGCCATATAGCAGGGGGCCGGACGCCTGCCGGTCAGAATATGGTACATCGTGGCGCAGGCGCTGTAAATATCGCTCCGCTCATCGACCTTCAGCTTCTTCCCGTAAATCTCCATCATCTCACGGGCTTTCTGAGAACGGAATTCCCGCATGCTCATGCCTGTCTGCTGGGGCGTCGTCTGGGTCCGGCCCGACAGGGTCCGCCCCGTCTGCGTCCGGCCCGACAAAGTCCGCCCTGTCTGCGTCCGGCCGGTCTGGGTCTGCCGGACTGCCTGGGGCTGAGGCGGCTGCTGCGCCGGCGGATAACCGGCCGCTCCCCGGGCCCCATTCGGAGCCCCGTAAGCCGGACCTCCGTAAGCCTCCGTGGCTTCCGTCTCTCCGCTGCCGGCCCGGCCTCCGCCTACGTACGTATCGCCGTCGTCCGCCTGGCTTCCGCCCACGTATGTATCTTCGTCCGTCTGGCCTCCGCCCACATACGTGTCGCCGTCGTCCGCCCGGTTCCCGCCCACGTATGTATCTTCGTCCGCACTGCCGCCGCCCACATACGTGTCGCTGTCGTCCGAGCGGTTCCCGCCCACATCCGTATCGTCATCCGCGGGCCGCGTCAGGCGCGCTCCGTTATTTTTGACCATTTCCGGCCTGGAAAATCCGGCTCCGGCGAAGTCCCCGCCGCCGGTCAGACTGCCGGCCGATCCCGCTTT
Source organism: uncultured Lachnospiraceae bacterium (assembly GCA_947626915.1). GTDB lineage: Bacteria > Bacillota > Clostridia > Lachnospirales > Lachnospiraceae > UBA3402. The sequence goes on along the minus strand of CANQUA010000019.1, from coordinate 24,226 downwards.
CGCGACCTTTTTCGGCTCTTTCTTCACCGCCGGCTGCGCCATGCTTCTCTGACGCGCCAATTCCACCCAGATCAGCTGCTCCACCGGCGCGTAATACTCCGAATACCCGATGGTCGCGTCGGCCTCGCCGCCCTGCAGCAGCGATACGTTGAAATCGATCAGACAGATATCGCCTTTGGGCGTCAGCATCAGATTGGCCGGCTTGATATCGCTGTGAACAATATGCTGCTCGGAATTATGCAGGTATTCCAGCACCTCCGCCAGCTGACGGGTCCAGCGTATCACGTCCTTTTCCCTGAACGTCCTCCCGGCATCCAGAAGCTCCTGAAAGGATTTCCCCTCAATGAACTCCATGACCGTGTAAACTTCATCTTCGTAATGCCAGAAATCGTAGATCCTCGGAAGGTAGGTATGCTTCAGGCTCATCAGGATCTTCATTTCCCGTTCACTGCCGATGATGCTGACCTTATCCGACCGGATCTTTTTCAGCACGACCTTCTCCTTCAGCCTCCGGTGAATGCCCTGGTAAATAATACCGCCGCCGCCGGAGCTGATCTGCTGGATCTGGTCATAGCTTTCATTCAGCTTGTCAAAAAAATCTTTTTTACTGCGATAAGTTTCTTCATTTCCGCTCATCTGCTTTTCTCCTGCTATCCATATTTCTTCTGTCCGCGCCGGGCGCAGAATAAGATAAAAGGCTAAAGAATCCAGGCTCCCCCATCTTCTTCAGCCTCTATCGCTTATTCCTGTTTGGCTCCGCAGGCCCCGCAGAACATTGCGCCCTTATCGATCGGCCTGCCGCAGGCCTTACAGACGGTGGTCGGCGCATCCAGGGATACCCTCACCATCTCGGTCCCGCACTTATCGCAGAACTTGCTGGTCCTGGCGACCTCGGCTCCGCAGTTCGGGCAGATGTTGATGTTCTTTACATCGTTCAGCTTCTCCTGATTCGCCGTAATGTTCTGTTTCAGCGTCGCCAGCTGAGACGCCAGATCCGCGATCGTCGGATCCTCCATCGCCAGACCGCCCTCCAGCACGCGCTCGCCTGCCTGCGCATACAGTTCCTTGACTTTCTGCGTCTGCGTGCTGATCTCCATATTCAGCCGGGTCACCTCCGCCATTTCCTTGCTCTTGGTGATCGCCGACTGCGTCATCTTACTGAAATTATCTTTCCAGTTCGCCATATCGCTTATCCCCCTTATTTATTGATCAGAAGCGATTTCCTGTAAGCCTCGTACGCCAGAAAACCAAATAACAGCACGTAGAGAATGCCGCTGTAACTGATGGACTGGTACTTGATCAGGCTCCTCAAAACCGCATACAGATAACCAAGCGCATAAACACCCATGCCGATCGCCGCCATCTTGAAATTGCACAGAGCAAGCACCAGCAGAAGTCCCAGGAAAAAGCCGAACAATGTGATCGTGCTCATCGCAGAGCCAAGGCTGATGAAGCGTCCTACTTCCTGCAGGATCACGCATACCAGCATGATCGGCGTTCCCAGCGGCAGCAGCACCTTAAAAAGCGGATGCTGTCCAAAGTACGCGTTTAAAGACTGACAAACCTGTTCAAACTTCATGTTTTACCCTCCTTCGTAGCTTGTTTATATTTTATTATATAACACTCTTTTCCGGCAGACAATCCCCTCTTTTGCTTTTTATCAAAAAACACGTCCCGGCCGCCTCTTGACTTTTCCGGGTTCGTTGACTAAGATAGAAACGAATTCCGCAGGAGGAAATTGTCATGACACCATTTTATTACCTGATTCTTTTTCTATGTACTTCCGTTTTCGGCTGCGTCATGGGCGCTTATTTCGGCACCGTCGATTACCGCGTCCGTCACGACGAACCACTGATCACCGCCGACTGTTACTGTCCCGCCTGCCGCCACAGGCTTCCGCTTCTTCATCAGATCCCGATCCTGAGCTGGATCGTTCTGAAGGGCAGGTGTCGCTTCTGCAGCGAGCCGATCCCCGTCCGCTACCCGCTGATCGAGGGCGGGTTCCTGCTGTTTTACGGCGTCAGCTTCCTGCTGCTGTGGCGTCATCCCCTGGTCCTGGCCGCAGCCTGGTATCTGTTCTTCACATTGCTTCTGCTGCTCCGCTGCCAGGGACATTACCGCTCCGCCCTGAAAGGATGGAGCATATTCGCAGGCTATCATCTTCTGTTTTCCGCGCTGCTGCTCATCCTGCTGTCAGCCTTAAGCGCCGGCTGAACCGAACCTGCGCTCTGCCGCCCGCCGCGCCGGAATACGGACGCCGGACGGTCCGGGCGCGCCGCCGATCAAAACGACGCGATATAGATCATAATACAGGAAATATTGTCCCGCTCTCCCCGGCTCATCACGGTCTGCAAAAGAGCTTCGCAGGCTTTCTGGGCCTTTTTATCATTTTTGATGCTGCCCGCGTGATCCGCCACATCCTCATAGGCCAGCCGCTTGAACAAACCGTCTGACCCCATCAGGAGCAGGTCCTTCTCCTGCACCGCGTCCCCCAGCTTGCTCATCCACAGCTCCGGATTCCTGCCGATATAGTTGATCAGCAGTCCCTTCATCCGGCCGCCCTCCTGCTCCACCATACTGACCTCGTCCCGGGTGATCTGGTACAATCCGTCGCGGACCAGATAGATCCGGCTGTCGCCCACATGAAAGATATAGTAATTCCGTCCCAACAGAAGCAGTACGGACATCGTACAGCCAATATCGATCGCGTTTTCACTGCGGTATTCACAGACCAGCTCATTCAGCTCCCGGATGGTCATCTCCAGATCCTCCAGCAAGGTATCCTCGTTGATCTTTTCCGGATAGAGCTTCTCCATACCATAAAACCAATTCGTAATGCCGTTGGTCATGATCTCGGCCGCGATCTCGCTCCTCTCGAAGCTTCCGATCCCGTCGCAGACACAGGCAACCACCCACGGAGCCTTCCTGCTCCCGCTGACATGACAAACAGCCCGATCCTGATTCTTTTTCTTACAGCTTCCCTTATCCGTTATACAACCTGTGAAAACCTCCATATGGATACCCCGTCCTTACTCAACAAACGCGGTATACAAGACTGCGCTGGTTGCAATAAATCATAATCTCGTCATTGACCCGCAGCGGTGCCGGCATATTCACAATCAGCTTCTGGTTATTCACATAGGTGCCGTTCGCGGAGCCCAGATCGATCACGCGCCAGTGATCCTCCTCCGTCTCCACCCGGAACTGCAGCCGGCTCACAAAACTGACCGACATATCGAAACAGAATTCCGCTTTCCGCTGTCCGTCCTTTCCGACGCGTCCCACCGTAGTGAACCCCTTCTCCAGGTTCAGCTCAATCATCTTCGGACAGTTGCAGCCCTCGCAGTCCTTCAGCCGGAGCCGAAGCGTACGGTTATCACGGACTTCCTCACCGCCGCCGATCACCGTATCCCCGTCGCCGGTATCCGTCGCAGGCTGCGTATAACCGCCGTTAAACTGCTGCGGCTGCTGAACCGGCTGTCTCTGCTGAACCGGCTGCTGTCTTTGCTGAACCGGCTGCCGCTGGAACTGCTCCGGAGACGGATTCGGATTCTGCTGCTGGAAATAATTGATCTCTCCCTGCTCTTCCTTGGATTTGCCTTTAAACAGTCCTCCCAAAAAGCCGCCGCCCTGTTTTTCCTGTTTCTCCGGCTTTTCCTTTGCCTTCTTCGGTTCCTTTTCTTTCTTCTTTTTCGGCTCTTTCTCATCTTCGTCGTCGCCGAAAAGACTGTCGATCAGCCTTCCCTGATCGTCGTTCTTTCCAAACTCCTTCGAGATCTGCCCCGGCCTGGAGCCATCCGGCAATTTCTGGTCCTGCCCGGAATTCAGGTTCAGTCCCTGCTGCTGTTTCTCCGCGCCGCGGTCGCTGCCTCCTTTCAGGAAGCCGAACTTACCTCCCTTGTTTTCCTCCGCGGCCGGCTGCAGGGTCTGCTGCTTCGGCTGCGGCTGGGGCTGCGGTTCCTGGCGTCTGGGCTGAGGCTGCGGCTGCGGCTCCTGACGCCTGGGCTGGGGCTGCGGCTCCTGCTTCGCGGCCGGCTGCCCGCCTCCCTGGGAACCCTGCCTCATTAAATAATCCAGCAGAACCATCAGGTTCGCGTCGCTGCTGTTAATGATCCGCAGCGGCTCCACCATACTTCCCCGGTCGTCCAGCACCGTGGTCCGCAGGATCAGATCCATAAAAAATCTCCGGATCTGCTCATCCGTATTGGCGCAGGAGGCCACCGGAAGATAAACGTATTTCACCGACTGACCGCCTTTGTCCACCAGGATATAATTGTCATCCAGCAGAATATAATGATAGTCCAAAAACCAGTCGTTGCAGTTTTTGAAAGGGATCAGCATGTTGATAAGCATATTGTAAAACTCTTTTTTATACATCTCCCTCGGCTCATAAGCCAGGCGCATTCCGCCGGCCAGCTCGTAGCGGATCTCCAGCTCGCCGTCGATCTCCATCGTCCGGATCGGAAGCAGGAAATCGGGGCAGTCCTGCTTCATCACCTTCAAAGCGATGACATCCAGTTCATCCTCTTCTGCAACCGTGAATTTCGTGTAGCTTTTATTCGCAATTACAACATCCGTCAGCATCCTTTTTCCCCTCTCTTTTATCGTGAATTAAAACTGATCAAAAAACTTCAGCTTGAGCACATCATAATATCCCGTTCCGCCCACCGTCAGCGCGCACCCTTCCACAAACGGATAGGCCTGGTCGAACTGCGGCTCTATGATCATCATATTATACCGGTTCACATAACCCCACTCATCCAGCACCTTCACAGCGCCGAGATAATTGGAAAACGAGCAGGCGTCTTCATACTCGCAGGGCACGATCACCTCCGCTTTCTCGTTGGCAAAGCCCCACTTGCCGGAAGCGTCCGCCACCGCGAAAAGGCCGCCTTCCATTCCCTTCGCATTCGCGAAACGGGCCTCAAAATACGGTTCGCCCTTGCTGTTGATCAGAAAATATCCGCTTTCATCGGCCACGACCGCGTAATCGCCGCTGAATACCTGCCCGCGGCTGTTGACCGCCACGTCCGTGAAAATATAATCCGTGACCGGCTCCAGATTGCCGTTCAGCAGCGCCCATTTGCCGCCCTTCTGAACAGCCGCGATCCCATTGTCGCTCAGATACACGTTTTCATAGGTTTCATCCGATGTCTTAAAAAATGTGTTCGTATAAATGCGGTACTGCCCGTCTTTTACGCCGACCAGCCTGGTACCGGCAACCATCGTAACCTGATCCAGTCCTTCTTTGTCGATCGCGTTCCAGTTTCCATCCTTATCGATCAGGGTATATACGCCGTTCAGCTTCACGGCCGCGTAGTTGCCGGAGAATGGCAGCGCTTCTTCGTACTGGAATTCCAGCAGCGTTCTCCCGTTGCTCCCGATATACCCCCAATGCTCCCCGTCAAACGCCGGCACGTACCAGTCCGCCGAGGGCTGCACCAGTTCCGTGAAAGTCGTGGAAGTCGGCTGATATTCATAGCGCAGGGACTCGTACAGATTGATCAGCTCTTCCGAATTGGTAGCGGCGACCCCTTCCTTGAGCACATCGACCGCCCGGTTCGTAGAGCCGTCGTCCAAAAAGCCCTGGGCCCGGTCCACATACTCCTGGACCTGCGCCGTCCCGCTGCTTCTGCGGGAATCGATCAGCGCGTAGTACTGATCCATCAGATTTCCCTCTTTGTAGATGGAAAGAAGCTCCGTCTCATAAGCCAGGTTCTGGTCGGTCTTGTAATCCCGCAGCGCCGTCACAAACCGGTCCGCCGCCCGGACATACAATTTATCCTTCAAAAATTCCCGGCCGGATTCGATCACCTGCGCCTGCTTCGCCGCCGTATCGTCCAGCAGCACAACGCTGGCCGCCAGAAGCCATCCCACCACGATCATCAGAACCACGATCATCCCTGTCAGGCCGCTGGCCTGCTTCACCACATTTTTTCTCTTAGCCATAATTCAACTCCCCTATCCCACGAAATACTTGATAATCAACCCTACATACAGAAACGGTACAAAGGGGATCTTATCCTCTCGCGTCAATTCTTTTCTGATCATCTGAATGATCGAGTAAACAGCTGCAATAATACAACCGTAAAGAACCGTGCCAACAACGTATTTTCCGGTCAACATGAGTCCCATGACCAACGCCAGCTTCACATCTCCTGCCCCCATGCCCCCATGACTGAAAAAATATCCCATGCCAAAAGAAATCAGGCAGAACAAGAAGCCCATCACGATCGACGGCAAAGCACGCACCACGGTATCCATATCCCGAACACCCTGAAAACCGACGATCCACACAAAAGCAGCCAGCATAAGCAAAAGCATACCGTTGGGAACAGTCTGATTCTTGGAATCAGTCATGTAGAGAACCGTCATTCCGGCCAATGTCACAAATAACAGCCAAAACATCATATAGTTGCCATCCGGAACAACTTCTTTCCGCCACACACTCACCAAAGCGGCTTCCGCAATTCCTATTAAGATCTCTTCACCAATATGACGGAACGGCAAAACGGGGCCAAACCGCATCAAACCGAAAAAGTAAATAGCTGGCAATAGAAGCATAGCAACGATCAGAGGCAAATGCGTACTCATCGTTTGATCCTCCTTATTTGGAATAATGGACGCCGTCGCCGTCCAGCCAGGCCGGTATCGTACATCTCTGTACCACATGAATACATGGGTCCTTTAAAAACAGTTTAAACAAATATACTTCCACATCATATTTCACGACAAAATCGATGATCCGGTAATCGCCGCTGCTGAACAGCTCGCTCTCCGAGAAATCCAGACCGTTCACGCCGTCCTTCACACCGTAATGCCTCAGATACGCATCCGCGGTCAGCGGCTGGTTTTCCTCAAAGCTCGCGTCCAGATAGACATTTGCGAACCCGCCGGAGATCAGTTCCAGCAGAAAGGTCTTTCCCCTCTTCTCTCCGGCCTCAACTCCCAAAAAGATGACGCCTCTGAGAATCGACATCGGATCGCTCAGCAGTTCCCGGCCGGTAGTCGCCACCTGCTTGCCCTTCTCGATCACCTGTTGCCCGTTTTCTACGGTTTTCTGCACTCCATTGTACGGATCCGCCTTGATCCCAGCCGCGCTGTTCTGGAACGATTCCAGCTGCCCCATAAAATCCGTCACTTCCTGGATCGCCTTATCCACCGGCTCTGTCTGGGTATCGATATCCTTCTTAAGTCCCAGATCCGCAGAACGCAGCCCCAGCGCCTGATAAGGGTACGTATAGGCGGACAGCTCGCTTCCCATTTCATACAGCGCATACTGGATCTTGTTATGCACCATAAATATATTAATGAAAGAAGTGATTCCCAATATCACGATGATGAACGGCACCAGACTCAGCACCGCCTCCACCGTAAGCATACCTGCTTCCTGGTTCTTTCCCGCTTTCACTGCATCATCCCCTTTTTAATAGCCTCGTATCACGGAATAACCGTAGTAATTGTCTTCCAGCGCTTCGATCTGCGCGTTCGTATCCGCGTCATAAAACAGCTTCGCTATATTCTCCGGCACAATCACGAAATCCGCCTTGATCTTGCAGGTGCTCTTCACCGCCGTTACCGTGTCGGACATCTTGAACTTCAGCGAACTCAGCGTATCCCCGCTGTTCTGGGCCTGATTCACATTGAGCGTGATCAGGTTCGACGTTCGCGAAAGCAGCGTATTGTCGTTTATAAACAAGCAGATCAGCACATACAGGTAATCCTCATAGGAGAGGCTGAAGCTGTCGCTCTTTCCCGAACCTGCATTCACTCTCCCCTTGAGCAGGCTCGCGATTCGGTCTTTCGATTCCAGATCATCCAGCTCCTGCTTGAAGAACACCACGTTCTCCCGCTTTTTAAGCGATGTCCAGTCCGCGGCCATCTCGATCCCCGCAAAGGCCAGGCGCAAAGCGCCGCTCACCGCGATCCTTACTACAGGCGCCGCCACCGTCGCGGCCGCCGCGGCAATATCCGCGATCGCCTTGATCGCATCGTTTACTTCTTTAATCGAATAGGAAGACGCAAAGTTCAGTGTCATACGGATGCCGCAGATGATATTCCTGGTATTATTCAGGTTCGACTTTGAACTGTTATGTCCCCCCAGGATATATTCCAGTTCCGCGCCGTAAAGATAATTCACGTCCTTCGACATCTTTATCTTGGTAAGGCTGTAATCCGCGTATTCCTCTTCCGTATTCGAACCGGAGTCCATGTCCGCCTCCGGCGCGATCCCCGATACACGGCTGGAAAACATCCCAAAATCGTAAGTAGTCACCAGGAACTTATCCAGAATATGGCTTCCTGCCTGGGACAATGTGTCAAAGGAAAGGCCCTTTGAAAAATAACTGCCCCAGCTGGGTACGTCTCCCGAACTTCCGCTGGACTGCAGCTGGGACGCGATGCCGCTCGGAATATCTCTGGCTGAAGTCTGCTCGTCCTGGTCCAGTCCCGCCTCTCTTTCCGCGTCTTTCTGCGCGTTTTCCGCGCTTTCAATGTCTTCGTCGCCGGCGTTTTTGTCGCCGCTCGAACCGTTTCCGCACAGCCTCGTCAGGTCGTCATAAAACTGCTTTTTATCATCCTGGAAATTATACCATCTCAGATCCACCGAATGGGGCCAGTATCCCTGGTCCGCAGAGGACAGCGGCTCCAGATTGCCGTCTATTAGATTTCCTCTCGCATCGTTCAGCTGAGTGGTCGCATTCCTTACCGCCGTTTTGTTGCTTGAGTTCGCGCCCTTATTATCATGGGCATTGATCCTCTCGCAGGTGTCTTTAAAATCATCGGCAATCTCTGTGAGCTGTTCCAGGGTATCAATCTCTTCCTGAAGCCCTTTCTTCACTTCTTCGGAGCAGCCCGGAAGCTTGGCTTTCAGGTTCGCTACCTGCTGCTGGAGCGTGCTTAAAACGCCGTCCAGCTCTCCCGCCTTTCTCGCCAAAGCGTCTATTAAACTTCCTGCGTTATCAAAGTCGATCGGGTCCGAGTCCAGCCTCTCCGCTTCGTCTTTGCAGTTCCTGAACGTCGCCCGCAGAAGCCCTTTATAGGATTCGACGTCTACATACTGTTCTACCAGCCTCAGCTCTTCCTCCGTCATCGTCTCCGCCGGAGGCGACGGAGCAGCAGGGGTCGAACTGCCGCCATCCTTATCCTTGTTCTTTTCTGCTTCTTCCTGTTTCCTTCTTGCTTCTTCCTCCGCCTTCCGGATGCGCTCCTGCTTCGCTCTCGCGGCGTCGATTTCCGTTTTGTGCTGCAGATAATTCACGTATTTTTTATAGTCCGCGCTTCTCGCTACCTCCGTCAGTTTATTGCCGTAAGCAGTGATCGCGTTTTTCCTCGCCTGCATATAGCTCGGATATCCGTTGATGGATTTCAGGATCTTATAATACTCGTTGATCTTCTCCAGCGCTTTCGTACTGTTCTTTGTGATCTCGGTGCGCTCGTCCATGGCATCCATGTCCGCGTCCATGTGGTCCATACTGCTCAGCGCATCCAGCAGTCCGAAGCCCTCCGCGAATTCTCCGATCACGCGGTATTTCATGAAATCGCTGATCTGCGTCATCAGGACATTATTATTGGACAGACTGGCTCCCTCCACTTTGGTATAGCTGATATCCACGTCCGCGTTTTTATACGGCATGAATCCCGAAAACTTCCCGCTCCCGTCTCCGTTCGGATTGAAAGCATACCCCGCGTAATCCGCGTACGTTTTCAGCGCGCTCAGTCCCGCTTCATTCTGCGTAACCGAAAAAAGCCCGTAGAGATCTTTCAGAAGATTATCAAACTCGCTCAGCACCGCGTCCCCGTAAGCGTCCGCCGCCATGACCGCCTGCGAACTATACAGCTTGATACGGGCCGCGTCGACCAATATCCCGTTGATCGCCACCACAGGCACCATGATCAGCGTCACAAACACCGTAATGATACCGTGGCTGCCGTGCCACTTTCTTTTCTTCTTTTCATTTTTTCCGTTCTTTTTCAGCAAGCTGCTCATCTTCATACTCCCTTTTCGTTTTTACATATGAAGAACTTCTTTTATTTTCCCGTAAATTTCCCCTGCTTTTGCCGCAAAATTCCTCGCCCATTCCCCGAGCTTGGTATCCTCCAGCAGATCTATCGCATAATCCAGATCACGAATCACCGTATCGTGATCGACCACGGCCACGCGGGCCGAGGCGGATATCGTATATTCGTTTCCAACTCCCAAAATACTGAAATCGATCGGCGCTTCCACTTTCTGCGTCACTGTCACATGGATCTGTCTCAGATAAACATAATTCGAAAATTCCACCGTTACCTGCGGATCATCGTCAAACAACTGATTTCCCGCGACGGACAGGAAAAATTTTTTAAACGCTGAGGCGTCGCCAATATTGTTCCCATCCCCAAATATCCCCCGATAGGGAGACAACGGTCCGCCCGCAGAATAGGAATTCCCCGCTCCTATGCTGCTCCCGTCCCCTCCCGCATAGGTCACGTCGCTGTTATGCTTCACATAGGTATCCGTGACCGTATTTTTGTAATACACGAGCGCCGTCTCCAGCCCCGCCTGCAGATTCGCTCTCTGGAATAAAAAGAGGGCCAGATATAAAAGCAGCAGCACGCTCAGGATAGCGATCGGCATAATAAAGATCGCTTCCACTTCCGCGCTTCCTTTTTGGTTTTGGAATTGTTTATTCTCTGCTTGCATATATCTGCCCCTCTCTGTTCCAAATCTAACGGTTCAATGCTCCGGCTTTCGGATCACGTCAATCCGCTCGTATTAAACGAAGTGCCGAAAATGGTATCCATAATGCCCTTGAGCCACTCCTGAAGCCTGTTCCAGAACACGCCAATGAGAAGAACCACAATCAAAAGGATGATGATCGTAGCAACCACATTGGACACGCCGGACTGCGATTCAAGAAAATTCTTTGCCCTTTCTCTGGTCTTCATCGCCATGAGCGACACATAGATACACATGGTCTCCAACAGTTCCATCGCTTTTTCTCCTCCTTCTTAGATTTTTATTACCAACCTGCCCCAGTCTTAAAAATTAAAACCGGACATAGCAGGAACGATAATCACTACCAGGATCCCGACAAACATCAGCATCGTAGGCACAAACAGTTTGTTCTGCACCGCTTCGCCCATACGCCTCGCATTGTGCTTTTTATCCAGCCAGCACTCGTCGTTGATCGCTTTCAGGTCGCTGTCCAGATTCGTATTGCCGGACACATAGCTCTTCGTCACGACCGTGACCATCTTATCCAGATATTTATTGTCGCAGCGGTACTGCATCCGGGTCATCGCCGACTGCACGGTCGCGCCGCGCTCGATCTCCTTAAGCGCCAGCCGCAGCTCGCGGCACATCAGAGAATCATCGCTGTAGGCCGTCTCCTCGATGGCTTTCGTAATATTCATGCCCGCCATATTCAGAAGCGTGATCTTGGAGATCGCATTGGGGAATCCCTGGTCGATCTCCTCCTGACGCTTCGCGGCCTTCGCGCGCAGATTATCATACGGAACATATCCGTACAGCGCCGGGCCTCCCAATGCGACCAGCGTCGCCATCACGGCTCCCATGCCCGCATTGTCCGCCGCGATCATGACAACGCCCGCAAAACAGGCCAGCATAATGCCGATATACACATAAGCGAACAAAGACGCCAGCAGATAGTAAGCGTAGATCGCGGAATTTTTCTTGCCGCTGGTCTCCTGGGTCCGTTCCAGTTCCACATAACCGGAGCGCTCGCAGCTGTTGGTCAGGGCACGCAGCAGATTGTTGTCGCCGTCCAGCTTGATATCCACCAGCAGCTGATAGCCGAAAAGCGTAACCTGATCCAGAACGGAAAATTTCTTTCCGGACATGTAGGTCTCTTCATTCTTCTTGTAAGCTGCGATCTGCTTATCCCATTCCTTCAACTGGTTCCGCGCCTTTTTTTCCTTGATCCTGTGATATTTATTGTACTGCTCTATGTAGGCTTCCTTCTTCTCTTCCAGCACCTGCCTCCCGAACTTATTGCTCCAGGCCCTGGAAATAACCACCTCTGCGGCCGCGCCTTTGCCTGCCTTGCCGGATTCGACCAGGAAAAACACAGCCATAACCGTCATCAACGCCATCAATACTATTGTAATCATCGCCGCATCCTCCTTTTAGACTTCGATCTCCGTCACTCTGGTTGCGATCACATAGGACGCAAACGTACAGACCACGCCGAACGTAGCGGAAACCCTGCCGACAAACGTGGTAAACAGCGAATCCAGGAAACCGCTTCCCATCGCCGACATGACGATGATCAGTACCAGCGGAAGCACCAGCATCATATATGCCTCCGACTTGGCGGACGTGATACTGGTCTCGATCTCCATCGTGATCTCCACCTTGTCCTTGATGATATCCCGGGTCTGGGCGATGATGTAGCCGAAATCGCTGGTCTTGCCTTCGATCGTCTTGAAGATCGTCGCAAAGCTCATGATATCGTCGATCTCGCTCCTCTTGCCCAGCTCTTCAAATCCCTTCACCATCGGAATGCCCGCCTGCTCGTAATCGCTGACGATCAGCGCCACTTCCCGCACGATATCCGCATCCGCGTTAAACACCATTTTCAGCTCCCGGAGAGAATCCGCGATCGCGTTTTCCAGCGAACGGCCGCTGCCGCCGCTGACTGAAATCGAAACGATCTCAAGGAACTCCTTAAACTGCAGTTTCAGACGCGCCTGCCGTTTGCGGATCACGGATTTGGAATAATTCTTCTCCTGAAAGATCCCGACCAGCAGACCTCCGACAATCGCCACAATCCAAAGATGATAATAAATATACAAAATCACGCCGATCGCCGCCGAAAACCCCAGATAGGCCATGAGATGCTGCGTTTTCGTCATATTGTCTTCATAATACTTGATCCTGACTTTTTCTTTACCGCCTTGCGCCATCTTTGTCCTCCAGATAATCGTAGATTCCTGCCAGGATGAACTTATCCTGGTTTATGATCCTGTTTTCCGTCCGGTGCAGCCGCCCCGATACTTTCTTCACGGTGGAGGTTTCGTCCTCCTCGAATTTGTAGATCGGGTTCAGCTCGATCTTTCCGTTTTTATATCCGACCACTTCCGTGATCTCCATACATTTCCTGGAGAAATCGCGGAGCCTGGAAAGATGGATGATGTAATCCACCGCCTCGCCGATCTGCTGCCGGATCGCTTCCAGCGGAAGATCCGCGCTTCCGGTCAGGACCATCGTCTCCAGACGGCTCAGCATACCTTCCACGGAGTTGGCGTGGCCAGTGGACAGGCTGCCGTCATGGCCGGTATTCATGGCCTGAAGCATATCCAGCGCCTCCTCGCCGCGGACCTCGCCGACAACGATGCGGTCCGGTCTCATACGCAGGGACGCCTTGATCAGATCGCGGATCGTAATCTCCGTCGCCTCTTTCGAGTTGGCCTTTTTCGTCTCCATGCGCACCAGGTTGGGGATCCCTTTGATCTGCAGCTCCGCCGAGTCCTCAATGGTGATTACGCGCTCCCACGGCGGGATGAAGTTGGAGATCGCATTCAGGAAAGTCGTCTTGCCGCTGCCGGTACCTCCGCAGACGAACACGTTGTGCCGGGACCGGACTACCTTTTCCAGGAAATCCGCCACCTCAGGAGTGATGGATTTGTAATCCAGCAGCTTTTCCACGGTCATCGGCGTCTTCGAGAAGCGCCGGATCGTCACCGTCGCGCCGTCGAGCGCAACCGGCGGGAACACGACGTGGACACGGGAGCCGTCCTCCAGACGGGCGTCGACGATCGGGTTGCTGGCGTCTACGGTACGGTCCATGCTGCTGACAAAGCGCTGCACGATACGGACCAGATCCTCCGGACTTTCGAAATGTTCGTCCATCCGCATCAGCTTGCCGGCTTTCTCCACGAAGATCCGGTCGTATCCGTTGATCATGACCTCCGTGATATCCGGATCCATAATGATCTTGCCCAGGATACCCAGACCTTCCACGGACTCCGTAACCGTATACTTTAAGGTATTCTTATCCTTAAAGGACATATTCTGGTAGAACCAGTATATATCCGTATTATTTACGCGGGCCCATTCGATCCGCTCCGCGATCTTCTGATCGATCAGCTGCGTGATCTCCTCATCGGTATAGTCCCGAACCCGGCTGGCCTCCTGAACCGCTTTCTTCAGTTCCGTGACCTCTTTCATAAAATAGCTCTCTGCCATGGCGGTCCCCTCTGATCTTTCCTTTATCGTTTCATAATCTGATCGACGGCAATCTCGCCGTTCTTGCCGATCGAGTGAATCACGGATGCCAGCTGGGCATTTCCGTAATTATGGATGCTTCCCAGCAGCGGCACATCCAGGTCGGACCCATATCTGGAATTGCTTTCCACGAAATTATAGATCCGCACCATTTTATTCTTATGCTCGTTTACGATTCCCTGCTGGGCGAACAGCTTCATCTTCATCGCCGGCAGTTCTCCGGCCCGTTCTATGACGGCAATGCGGTCCGCTTCCGCCAGCACCGCTTTTCCGATCGCGTCCAGCCCGCTTCCCATATCGATAATGATCACGCTGCAGACGCCGCTGCGCTTGATCTTGCTTAACAGCGTAGACATATCCTCTGCCGTCGTCGCATCGTAATCGGCCAGCCGGTCGAAGCCTTCAATATAATACATGCCGTCCATACCCGGCTTCCAGAGTCCTTTGACCTTCAGGCCGTAATTGACCTGCTCCTTCTCTTTCGGATCTCCGCCCTTCTCTTTCTTCCCCATGCTGCCACCGTTCAGATCCATCTCCGCCAATTCCACCAGGGACACGATGCCGGCCTCTTTCTGGGGATTCACGCAGAAAGAACTGCTCAGCTGCTCAATATTCAGGAAAAGCACCGACGTGCCCTTGGCCGCAATGGCGCTGGCCAACGCCAGGGCAACCGTCGTCTTGCCGCAGCCGCCGACCGGCGAATACACCGCCAGCATGAACGTACTCTGGGACATATCAAAATCAGCTGAATATCCGGCGACTTCCGCATATTCTTTGACAACCTCTTTATAGATATTGCTCACTCTCTGATATTTTATGACCTGAGTAAGATCGGCATAGAGGCCGGCGTTATGGGCCTCGTCGCTGTAGAGACAGACCGGCAGCTTGACTTTGCTGCTGAAAGCCAGGCGCGTATCCGAGATATCGGGATCAAATAAAACCACATCGAAGCGGCTATCGTCAATAGCCTGCTGAAGCTTCTGACCATTCGTATAGATATGGATCGTCAGCTCATCATACTGCTGGAGCACTTCGGAAAGACGGCTCACGTAATCTCTGTCTGTGTCTGCGATTGCAATCGAGATGTTCATATCCATTCCCCCGGTTTTTCTTCGTAGAATTTTCAATTTGGGTCTGCCAAAAATCAGTCTTATTATACATCATCATCCAATCCCTGACAAGCAAAAATCTTTTAAAAAATGTATATTTTCATAAAAAGTCCCAAATATGGCACCGCGGCGGCCCGATTGTTAAACTTTACTTATCAGCCGTTTGGAGTTCTTCCTTTCATGATTCTTCCATCTTCCAATGGACACGCGGCAGGTTCTGTGTTATAGTTTTGCTAAACGCAGCCGGACGCGGGGAGGTGGACGAGATGGAGAAGGGAAAAAGCAGGAGTGCTTACTGGGACAATCTGAAAGGGGTCCTGATCCTGCTGACCGTATTCGCCCATATCCTCCTGGAACACCAGAGCCACGCCGTTACGGATGGCCTGTACGACCTGATCTATATGTTCCACATGCCCGCCTTCGCCTTCGTATCCGGATATTTCGGCAAAAGCGAACACGCCGCTTCCGCCCCGGCGCTCATCCGCCTGGGAGTGCTGTACTTTCTCTGCAACAGTGTGTTCTGCTTTTTCTACGGCCTCGGCGCTTTGCTGACGCCGATGTATTCCTGCTGGTTTTTGCTTTCCCTGATCGTCTGGCGGCTGACGGCGCGCCAGATCGCCGGGTTTAAACATATCCGGCTGTTTCTTCTGGCAGCCGCCGTCCTGGCCGGGTTTTACGGCTCCATCGACAATACGCTGGCGGCCGCCAGGACTCTCTGCTTTTATCCTTTTTATATGACCGGTTTTCTGCTGACGCAGGAAGAAGCGCAGAAATGGATCCGGCTGCGTCCCGCCGGGCGGAGGCTTTGGGCCGCCGTCTGCCTGCTGGCCGCGCTGGCGCTGGCACTGAGCGCCAGGCAGTGGTTCCGGTATGACGATCAGGCGTTTTCGATGAGCGGATACGGCAGTGCCCGGGATGCGCTGGGCAGGATCCTGCTTTTTGCCGTGGCATTTCTGATGATCGCCTTCCTCCGTCTTGCCGTTCCGGACCGGAAACTGCCGCTTCTCACCAAATTCGGCAAAAATTCCCTCTGGATCTTCCTCTTCCACCGGCCCGTCACCCTGCTGATCAGCGGCCGGCTGGAACTTACGGACCGCGTTCCGGTCCTGCTCTGCGCAGCGGCTGCCGGAACGCTGGCCATCTGCCTTGTTTTCGGAAACGATTTCCTCGCGCCGGTCCTGAACCGTTTCGCAGACGCGCTCACGGAAGTGTTCACCAATCACCGCAGCAAGGCGCTTTCCGTGCATCTTGCCCGCCTTCTTCTGGCCGCCGTGGCAGGCGTTTATTTCCTTCCGGCCGCCGCCATGGCGTTCTCCGGTTTCGGTACGGACCTGGAATCTCTCGGAAACAGAGAGGAAGAGATTCTTTACCCGGTCATGAGCGATGCACAGAAGCAGAACTTTGACCGCGCCTTCCGCATTACCTTCGCCGGAGATCTGATCCTCCTGGAGGACCAGGTCAAACGGGCCTATACGGAAAACGGCTACGACTTTTCGTCCGTATTCGAGTATGCGGAACCCTATATATCCTCGGCCGACTACGCGATCGGCGTTCTGGAAGGTCCCCTGGCCGGCGAAGAAGCAGGCTACACGACCGGAAATTTCGACGACGGGAAAACCCTCGCCCTCAATTTCCCGGATTCCTTCGCCTCCGCCGTCAAAAACGCCGGCTTTGACCTCGTGACCACCGCGAACAATCACGTTCTGGACCGGGGACCGGACGGCGCGAAACGCACACTGGACGTTCTGGATCAGATCGGCCTTGATCATACCGGCTCCTACAGAGACCGGGAGGAGAAGAACAGGTCCCGCGTAAAACTGGCGGAAGCAGACGGGATCCGGATGGCCATCCTTTCGTATACATTCGGAAGCAATTATTATACGGCGCAGGAACTGGCAGAGGGAGAACTGTCCTATGTGACGTCCCTGGCGGCGGGCACCGGCGGCAGACTGTTCGAGCAGCTGAAAGCTTCCGTGATACAGGATTTCGCGGACGCCAAAGCCCTCGAGCCGGATCTGATCATCGTCCTGCCCCATATGGGCACGCAATTCCGAAACGCCCCGGACGCCGAACAGAAAAAATGGTTCGGGCTGTTTAAGCAGCTGGGAGCGGATATCATTCTCGGGGACCACCCGCACGTAGTCCAGCCCACACAATTGGAAGAATATGACGGCCGGACGGTCTTCACCGCCTACTGTCCGGGGAATTTTGCGAACAAATACCGGAATAATCAGGGCGACACCAGCATGCTGATCGACGTGTATATCGACCGGACCTCCAAAGAAGTGATCGGCGGCGCCATTGTCCCTCTTTATACGCAGTCGCAGATAGACGGAAACTACCGCGCGCTGCCCGTTTATGAGATCGTTTCCGACCAGGAGCTGCGCCGCACGCTCAGCACAGACGACTACGACCGCGCCGCAGACGCAAACAAACTCGCGACCAAAGTCGTTTTCGGCCACGAAATGGACCCTTCCTCCATGACTGAGCGGTACTATTTCGACGGTTCCGGATTCCTCCGGTCAAAAACAACGGGACTGGCCCTGGACGATCCAATGAAAAGCGGCACACTGTTTCAGGCGCTCGGCCGGACCGATTCCGTCTGCTTCATCGGCGACAGCGTGACGGAAGGCACCAAAAACGGAGGCTGTCCCTGGTACGAACCGCTTGAGGAATATCTGAACGGTAAAACGATCCAGAATGTTTCCAAAGGAGGCTGCACCGTTTCCTACATGCTGGAACGGGTCAGCCAGATTCCCGCTGCCGGATTATATGTGATCGCACTGGGGACCAACGACGTGCGCTACCGGGACGCCGGGACCTGCGCCATGACCGCGGAACGCTATATTCAGCAGCTGGACAGCCTCAAAACGGCCCTTTCAGAACAGTACGGACCCGCGGAATTTATTTTCATCGCGCCCTGGTATTCGACGGACGGCGATACGGTCAGCCGGCTTTCGTTCGCGGAAAAGACGGCCATGAACGAAGAATACTCAGAGGCCCTGCGCCGGTACTGTGAGAAAAACGGCCTCGGCTATATCAACGCCAACCCCTATATCCGGGAAGCGCTGACCAAGCGCCCGGACCGCGCCTATCTGCTGGACAGCATCCACCCCAACGCGGGTGACGGCGTCATTTTGTATACCGAAGCCGTTCTGAAAAACTGACCGCTGCGCGGCTATCTTTGCTCATGAAACGGCGCTTCACTGTCAAATTATTTTCTTCATTTCCCCTCTTGCCAAATCCTGACAAATCCGCTATAATCATGTTCACGGATTCATTCCCGTCATACTCAGACAGTTTCTTTTTCAGAGGCTCACCCGGCCTGACATTCCAAAAATGTTTTTTCAAACAGGATGTAGCTGCTCTATGCGGTTTACATAAATATTCTCAAGGAGGTATACATATGGTATACAAAGAATTTCAGGAACGTTTCACATCCATCCTGCAGCAGAAACTGGGAGACAACTGCCGCCTGATCCTGCAGAAAGTCCCCAAAAACAACGGGATCCTCCTGGACGGGCTGTCCATCCTCATTCCCGGACGCCCCGCCGCCCCCACCGTCTACTTAAACTATTACTATGAGCGGTACCTGGAAGGCGTCCCCATGGAACATCTGGCGGAAGAGATCCGGGACCTCTGCGCGCAGAACCCCGATATTCTCCGCGTCGATTTCGCCGGTCTGAAGGATTTCAAAGAGATAAAAGACCGGATCGTTTTCCGCCTGATCAACACCCGGTCCAACCGGGCGCTCCTGTCAGACGTCCCTTCCGTCCCTTATCTGGATCTTTCGATCGTATTTTTCCTCTTCCTGGACCAGGGGAACCAGGGACAGCTGACCGCGCAGATCCATACGCGCCATATGAAAATGTGGAATGTTACGGCAGAAGAATTATACGAACTGGCCATGAAGAACACACCCCGCCTGCTGCCCCCGTTCATCTGCGATATGCACCATGTTCTGCAGGATCTTCTTCTGGAACAATTGGGCGGCTCCTGCCAGGAAGAGCTCCCAAAGCAGCTGTGCCCGGATCCGGAAGCGCCTCCCATGTACGTCCTCAGCAATACCTCCGGCGCCTGCGGGGCCGCGGCCGCTTTATATCCCGGGGAATTAAAAAACTTCGCAAACACCCTGGACCGGGATCTGGTGATCCTGCCCTCCAGCATTCACGAAGTTTTGCTGATTCCCTATACCGCCGATATCGTATTCAGCGATCTGACCGCCATGGTGTCCGCCATTAACCGTTTCGAAGTCGCACGGGAAGACCGCCTGTCCGATCACGTCTATTTTTACTCGCGGGAAGCGGACGAGATGATCATCGCTCACGATTCGGCCACGGAATATGTATCCTGAACCGGCCGGTTTTCCGCCCCCATCTGATCTTCTACCTGGGAATTCTCTGATTCTTCCTTTTCTCAAACTCCGATCAGAACGCTCCCAATCTGATAAACCAGGGTCGACATCCCCCACGCTACCAGCAGCTGAAAGAAGACCATACCCAACGTCCACCGAAGAGAACCCGTCTCGCGCCTCACCACGCCTACGGCCGCGATACAGGGCGAGTACAGGAGGCAGAATACCATCAGCGCGTAAGCGTTGAGGGGGCCGAAGCCCGTCTCCGCAAGCAGCGCAGACAGCTGGGTCATGCCTGCCGCGGAATTAATATTGCCGATCCCATACAGCACCGAGAAGCTGGATACCACCACTTCCTTGGCGGACAGGCCCGACAGCAGCGCCACCGCGATCTGCCAGCTTCCCAGTCCCGCCGGCTTCAGAAGCGGAACCATCGTTCTGCCCAGCATGGCGGCAAAGCTGGAAGCTACGTCGTTCACGAAACCGCCCGGTCCCAGATTCAGCACGAACCACAGCACGATCGAGGCCACGAAGATGGTGGTTCCGGCCTTGGTCAGATAATCCTTTACCTTCTCCCAGACATAGATCGCCACCGTGTGGGCATTGGGCGTCTTATACTCCGGCAGCTCGATCAAAAGCGTATCTTCGTCCGAAGACCTGGAAGTCTTATGCACGATAAAGGCCACCAGAATCGCCACGCAAAGTCCCAGCAGATACAGGGAATAGGCGACCAGAAGGGCATGCTCCCCGAAAAACATCCCGGCGAACAGCACATAGATCGGCAGCCTGGCCGAGCAGGACATAAACGGCGTGATCAGAATGGTCCGCCGCCGGTCCCGCTGCGTAGCCAGCGCCCGGGTCGCCATGACCGCAGGCACCGTACAGCCAAAACCAAGAAGCATCGGCAAAAACGCCTTGCCGGACAGGCCCACATGGCTCATCGTCTCATTCATCACATAGGCCACCCTGGCCATATAACCGCTGTCCTCCAAAAAAGCCAGGGCCAAAAACAAAATAAAAATGTTCGGCAGAAACGTCAGGATCCCTCCCACGCCCGCCACGACGCCGTCCACCAGCAGGGAGATCAGCCAGTCGGAAGCCCCCGCCGCCTGAAGCCCCCGGTACAGTCCGGAGGAAATATACTCCAGCGCCACTTCAAAATAACCCTTCAGGAAATCTCCGACCGTGAAGGTCAGGAAAAAGACCAGCGCCATGATCCCCAGAAAAATCGGGATTCCCAAAAACGGATGCACCAGATAATGGTCGGCCCCGTCGGTCATCGCGGCTTTCTCTTCCTTATTAAACAGGCACTCTTCAATGACCTCTTCGATGTAATCGTATTTTTCATTAATGATCTGTTTCTCGTAAGAGCGGGTAACGATATGATCCACCTCTACCGGATGGTCTTTCGCCACCTCCTCATCCCGCTCCAGCAGCTTCACCGCGTGCCAGCGCAGATTGTCCATCTCGCCGTATTCCCGGCGGAGCACCTCCTCCACCCGGGCAATCTTCCGCTCCAGGCCGTCGGTATAATGAACCACGATGCCGTGGGGCCCTTCTTCATAATGATGCACCACCGCGTGCATCAGCACGTCCAGGCCGCTGCGCTTTCTGGCCGAGACCGGCACCACCGGGATACCGCCCAGCATCTCCGGCAGGCGGTGCAGATCGATCTCCATGCCCCGCTCCTCCACGATATCCATCATGTTCAGGGCCAGGATCACCGGCTTTTTCAGTTCCAGAAGCTGCATGGTCAGATACAGGTTCCGCTCCAGGGAAGAGGCGTCCACCACATTGACGATCACATCCACCTCTCCGCTCTCGATACATTTGCGGGTGACGATCTCTTCGATCGTATAAGAAGTCAGACTGTATATGCCCGGCGTGTCGATGACCCGGATCGGCCGGCCTTTATAGCTGGCCGCGCCCTCCACCCGCTCCACCGTCACGCCGGGCCAGTTGGCCACTTTCAGATTTGCGCCTGTGATGGCGTTAAACAGCGTCGTCTTGCCGCAGTTTGGATTGCCGACAAAACCGACGGTGATCGTCCTGTCGCCCGCGGACGCACCGGATTTCGCCGCATCCTGCTTGCCCGCTTTCCCAGTCTGCGTTTCCGCTGCCGCCGGAAGCGGTTCCTTTCTCTCCCGGACTGCATCCGGTTCCGGATCCTCTTTATTCGTCCGCAGGTTCCGGATCTCACGGGCTTTGGCGCCTGCCGCATTTTCCGTCTCCAGGGCCTCCACCGTAATTCCCTCCGCGATCTTTCTCCCCAGCGCCAGCCTCGTGCCGCGGACCTTGATGATCAGGCTGCCGCTTCCTTTCTTATTTAAGATAGTGACCGGCGTTTCCTCATTGACTCCCAACGCCTCCAGACGCCTCGTCAGGCGTTCCTCGATCAGGACCTCCGTCACCAGATAGGTCCTGCCTGTTTCTCCTTCGATCAGCTTCATATCGTCCTCTCCTGCGCTGTCCAAACCCTAACTTCCCTGTCCCGGGGGTCACAGCGCTCCGGCCGCAGCCTTTGTCCTGCAGTCTCACACGCACCGGCCGGGCTTTGTCGTTTCCCGGCTGCCGGCCGCGCTCTTCTCCCTGCGGAACAGGTATGATTCCTCCATGAAGCATACTCTTATTGAGAATTATTGTCAATAACCATTTCATGAAAAAAAGCTTCTTAAACCGCGTATGCTTTTATTCCAGCTCCAGAAGGACCTTTTTGACCTCCAGCATCCGGTCGCGAAGCACGGCGGCCTCTTCGAAATTCAGTTCCGCGGCAGCCTTATGCATTTTTTTCTGCAGTTCCTTCATCAATTTATTCAGCTCGCCGGCATCCATGGATTCCAGATCTTTCTCATGAGCTTTCGGATCTTCCTCCGCAGCTTTGGAAATCGCGATCAGATCGCGGACGGCCTTGCGGATACTGGTGGGAGTAATGCCGTGGTCCTCATTGTACTGCTGCTGAATCTTCCGGCGGCGGTTGGTTTCACCGATGGCGCGGCGCACGGAGTCCGTGATCACATCCGCATACATGATCACGTGACCGTCCACATTCCTGGCCGCGCGGCCGATGGTCTGCACCAGCGCCGTTTCCGACCGCAGGAATCCCTCCTTGTCCGCGTCCAGGATCGCCACCAGGGAAATCTCCGGGATGTCCAGCCCCTCCCGCAGCAGATTGATGCCCACCAGCACATCAAACACGTTCATACGCATGTCGCGAATGATCTCCGCCCGCTCCAGCGTATCAATATCGGAATGAAGATACTTCACGCGAATGCCGATCTCCCGCATGTAATCCGTCAGATCCTCCGCCATCCGCTTCGTCAGGGTAGTCACCAGGACCTTATTGCCCTTCGCCGTCTCTTTATTGACCTCCGAAACCAGATCGTCGATCTGCCCTTCCACCGGACGCACCATTACCTCCGGATCCAAAAGCCCCGTCGGCCGGATGATCTGCTCGGTCCGCAGAAGCTCATGCTCCGCCTCATAATCCCCCGGCGTCGCGGACACAAACATCATCTGATCGATCTTGCTCTCAAATTCTCCGAAATTCAGCGGCCGGTTGTCCAGCGCTGACGGCAGCCGGAACCCGTAATCCACCAGCGTCTGCTTCCGGGAACGGTCCCCGTTATACATGCCCCGCACCTGCGGCAGCGTCATATGAGACTCATCGACAATCAGCAGGAATTCCTGCGGAAAATAATCCAGAAGCGTATAAGGCGGCTCTCCCGGCGCAGTCCCCACCAGATGGCGGGAATAATTCTCGATGCCGGAACAGAACCCCGTCTCCCGCATCATTTCCACATCGAAATTGGTCCGCTCCGCGATCCGCTGCGCCTCCAGAAGCTTGTCCTCGCTCTTAAAATACGCCACCCGCTCCTTCAGCTCCTCCAGAATATTCTCCGTGGCAATCATCATCTTATCCTTCGGCACCACATAATGGGACGCCGGGAAAATGGCGATGTGGTTCAGCTGCAGCTTCGCCTCCCCGGTCAGCGTATCGATCTCCATGATCCGGTCCACCTCATCGCCGAAAAACTCGATCCGGTAGGCCGAGCTGTCCGAATAAGCCGGGAACACCTCCAACACGTCGCCGTGCACGCGGAAGGTCCCCCGGTGGAAATCCATGTCGTTCCGCTCATACTGGATATCGATCAATTTGCGGATCACATCGTCCCGATCCTTCTCCATCCCCGGCCGCAGGGAAATCACCATCTCCTGATAGTCAATCGGGCTGCCCAGACCGTAGATGCACGACACCGACGCCACGATGATCACGTCGCTCCGCTCCGACAGCGCCGCCGTCGCAGAATGGCGCAGTTTGTCGATCTCGTCGTTGATATCGGAATCCTTCTCGATGTAGGTGTCGGTGGAAGGGACGTAGGCCTCCGGCTGGTAGTAGTCGTAGTACGACACAAAATACTCCACCGCGTTCTCAGGGAAGAACTCCTTAAACTCGCTGTAAAGCTGCGCAGCAAGCGTTTTATTGTGCGCAAGTACCAAAGTCGGCTTCTGCAGCCGCTCGATCACGTTCGCCAT
>CANQUA010000018.1 GCA_947626915.1 uncultured Lachnospiraceae bacterium | reverse complement strand
ACATGGAGCTGTGTCCCGCCGATATGGTCCGACGCATCCTTACGGAAATCAGACATTGCAAGCAGGAGCAGATTCTTTCTGCCGTTAGCCAGATCCAGATAAATCGCGGCATTTTCTGCTACAAAACGGTTCGGATTATCCCGAAAGAAAACATCGTTGTCATGCATCTGTTCCGGATACCGTTCGCGCAGGATCCTGTCATGCTCTCTGATATATTTCTCTTTTTCTTTTGATACAAAAGATTTTGTTCCACTATGGTAGATATAGGTATCGTCACACATTACATGATGATATCCTGCCTGTTCTGCCCGGTTACAGAAATCATTTTCCTCACCATATCCGCGGCCGAATGTCTCTGCGTCAAAGTTCCCTATCCGGTCAATGACCTCCCGTTTTACATACATACAGAAACCATTTGCGACCGGTATCCGCGGATATTTTTTAAGGCTGCATCTTTCAATGATCTCACCTACCTCTGCCACTGTCTGACCTTCCGCCAGCATATTCTCTTCATACGGTTTTGGAACAGAGCACAGGCTCGCATTGTTGGATAAGGGCGTGACCGTGCCGGTTGAACTGTCAAGATACGCACAGTTTTCCATCTTCTCTACCCATCCAGCAGTCACAACCGTATCAGAATTCAAGAGAATCACATCATTCTCCTCGGACTGTGCCATTCCGATATTGATATTGTTGGAAAAGCCCTTATTCACATCGTTGTGGATGACAATGACATTCTCCCCTGCCTGACTGTCCAGGAACTCCCGGATCCGTTCATCCGGGCTGTTGTCATTGATCAGGATCAGTCGATTTCTGTTTAAATCGGTATTGGCATATAGACTCTCCAAACACAGTGTAAGGTCGTCATATGCATTGTAAATTGGAATGATGATATCTATTTTTCTGTCTCTCATGTCTTTCTTCCGTATCTTTTGTTAATACCAGATACATTTCCCTTCTATGATTATTTCATCCGAACAGCCATCATGCCTGTCCACATTAATAACAAGTTGCGGATCCGGATTATCAAACCAGTACATTCCTTCCTTGGCAGTGCCGTTTGTACTTATGATTGGAAGGTCCTCACCTCCCGCATAAAAGCGGATAGATTCTATGATGCAGCGTTTGTTTTCTAACGGATCAAAACGGATAATTCTATTATCCAATCCGATGGACAGTCTGAGTCGAAACATGTCTCCATTTTGGATCGGACTACACTGCATTGTTTTTTCTTCGCTGAATGTTCCATCTACCCCCCCAAGATAAACTTTAGGGATAATGACTGCTTCATTCGTATAACCATAAGGGAACTCCATCGGTGATGTCACGATCTGCGCCTGCTTGGATCTCATACACTTTTTACAGTATTCGTTTTCTTTTAGCAACCGGCGAATTTCTTCCGGTGTTTCAAAATAGAAAATACTTCCCATATTTTTTGCAGACGTAAACAGGCAACAGGGAAGGACATTCAGTTTCTCATCCAACACAAGATT
Source organism: uncultured Lachnospiraceae bacterium (assembly GCA_947626915.1). Lineage (GTDB taxonomy): Bacteria > Bacillota > Clostridia > Lachnospirales > Lachnospiraceae > UBA3402. Next base: position 44,770 of record CANQUA010000018.1, on the reverse strand, counting down.
GTCCCACTGCGGACAAACAATCTCATCAGGAAGCGTATCCTCCAGATTCCGGATCATCCCAAAAAGAATCTCTTCTGATGCTTCCTCCAGCAGGGACCGTTCCATGGTATGTGTCAAATATGGCAGAAACAGTTCCTCATCCGCCAAATATGCAATATGCGGAGAGAAAATGATTTGCTGCTCAGTACAGAACCGACTCGCCGCTTTGATCTCATGGATATTGTACTGATATACATGATAATTCATAATAACCTTTGCCGAACGTCCATGATTTCTAAAATATTCCGCATATTTTCCTATGTTTTTAATAATAGTATCAAAATTCAAACCATGTATTCTTCCATATGTCTCCTGAGAAAAACCGGAAATGGAAATAATAAGGTATTCTATCTGCGGTAAATACTCTGGCGGGATTGCGACATATTTTGAAGCATTTGTTGACAGCCCTATCCGCATTTCATTTTCACACAGCAGACCTATTATGTCGTTGATCTGGGGATTTAAGAAAGGTTCTCCCCAACTGAACAGATCAAACAGACTATGTCTGTTAATGATTCCATGTTCAGTTAAAAAACTAATGCCTTTTTTCGCCTCGTCATATGACAGGAAGCTCTTTTCCGGCGTACGCGTCCGATTTCTTCGGCCAGTTTTGCACCATTTACATAGCGCATTGCAAAATCCCGATATTTCCATCGTCACATGATCAAATGCCATATTATTTTCTCCTCTTCCAATTCCGCCCTCTTCTATCTCTTTCCATTTTATTTATAAGATTCTCCTGTTTCTGAATTAATTTTTGCCTGTTAAAGATCACACGTTCCATCCATTTCTCTATGACTTCATCCCGTATGCAGAACTCAACACACCCCTGTATTGGCAATCCATCCTCTAATTCTTTTGGCAGCTTCCACACAACATACGGGTCAGGCGTCCCCAAAAGCACTCCAACGTCGTCGCAGATCCTTCCATGCCAAACGGATGCCAATTGGTCGTACCCACATACCACTTCACTCTTCCAAACAAGACAAAACGCATTTTCAATAAAGTCAAGACGAATCGCTGTCAATCCGTCTTTCTTAACTTCAGAAATCTCAGCCCTATACCTTCCGCAGGCAATTCTTTTCGCAGGCAGGAATTTGGTATTCTCCTCATTGAATCCTTCTCCGAGATCATAATACATTTTAACCCACAGGTCAGGATACCGTTCCGGGGCTTTATTCAGGACCTTATTATTTTCAGCTTTCTTTTTCAAACATACTACAAACTGGTATACCTCCCCGTTTGTTCTTTCGAGCAGAGCCTTCCTCAAGTTTCCATCCATATGGATATCCGTCCCTGCGTACTGCTCGCTGCCGCCGGTGGGAATCGTTTTATACATGATATCTGTTACAGCCAAATCTGTATTTTCGCATATGTCTTCAAGGTTCTTCTCTGCCCAGAAATGCAGATGTGTACTGTCCAGCAATCCGATGTCCGTATAATCAAACCTTTTATCAAACAGCTTGACCACAAGGTCATTATGGCCTACATTAGGGACCGACAGGAGAACGCTGCCGTCCTCCTTCAGGATTTCCGATACTGCCTTGAGGATTTTCTGCGGCTGTCTTAAATGCTCCAGCACATCCACAAACAGGATATAATCAAACCGTCTGTCCCGCCACTGTTCCAGCCATACCAGATCCTCGATATCACCGCACAGTCCGTCCTCCGCATATTCCATTGCCTTTCTGTACGCAGTTTCTTCTATCTCCACGATTGTAACTCTGCAGTGTAAATTATCCCGCAAAAGTCTAGTCATCCGCCCCGCGGCAGCCCCGAATTCCAATACCTTACTGCCCGGCCTGATCATATCCATGATCATGGTATGGACTTCGTTATCCTGTTCAATAATAGGATCATCATATTTCATGCTTATCCCCCCAAATCATCTCGCATGCTCAATATCCCACGAATAGGGTATCCTGCACAACCCGATCTCCCCGGTTGTGTTATAGATTTCAAACGCGTTTACTCCGTCCAGGTAATCCAGCATATCATCCTCCCTGGACGCAATACAGACATCGACATAATACTTTCCCTGCAGCAATTCCATATTGGGAAATTCTATCGAAAATTCTCCGTTTTCCTCCGTCAGTTCCATTTTCAGATTATCAATTTTCGTATTTGTTCCGTAACAGCGGAAGCCGTCATTTCGGAAAATGCAGAGCCCCAAAAATGCCTCCGATGTCTTTTTATATAATTTATATTTGATCCGGAATGTTACTGACTCCCCACTTTCAAATACATTCCTGATATTTCCTTCGCTGTCATAACTGTTAATATACAGGATTTTCGCGTCGCCATTCCCTCTCATGCGGTCTTTGTACCGCACATCATCTCCTCGGTCCTGAAGGATTTTCTGGACAGCCTTTTCCCCTTCAGTCTGAATACTCACCGTGGCTTGGTCATCCGGGACCGTCTGATTCTCCTGTACTTCAGATTTTTCTTCATCTCCCTTACTATCTGCCCTCTTTTCCCCCATATATCTCAGATACAATCGGTGGGTATCTCTGCATGGTCCATCCGCCTGAATCTTCCCGTCATGGATCCAGATACTCCGGTCACAGATGGCTTCGATTTGATCTGTGGAATGCGATACCAGAACAATTGTAATGCCTGTGCGTTTCATCTCCATTAGTTTGTTTATGCATTTCGCTTGGAAATTCACATCCCCTACCGCCAGGACCTCATCGATCAGAAGGATGTCCGCGTTAACGTTGATCGCAACCGCAAAAGCCAGACGCATATACATACCGGAAGAATACGTCCTCACCGGGTTATTGATATATTCTCCAAGTTCAGCAAACTCAATGATGTCCTTCAGCTTCGAATCGATCTCCTTCTTCCCTAAGCCAAAGATCGACGCGTTTATATAGATATTCTCCACCCCTGTCATGTCCGGATGAAAGCCTGCGCCCAGTTCCAGAAGGCTCGATACCCTCCCATGGATCGTGACCGTCCCGGAATCCGGGTACATGATCCGGGTCAGGATCTTAAGAGTCGTGCTTTTACCGCAACCATTATGACCGATCAGACCGACCGACTCCCCCTTTCGGATGGTAAAGCTGATATCATTGAGAACCTGCTTCTTTTCATATCGATTCCGCTTCCGGAACAGGATCTTTTCCTTCGCAGTCGTGCTTTTATCAGCATATATCTTAAAATGCTTTGATATGTTCTTTACTTCTATTGCATAACAGTTGTCCATACTTGATTCTCCCGGCTATTTTTTATCGTTCAAAGTTCCTCACAAAACCCCTTCTGCAGTTTTGAAAACACCAGTTCCCCCACAGCCAGGACAATGATCCCAAAAATTGCCGCGCTTATCAGGGTGGTAAGGTCCGGAACTGCCTTATAATACAGAATCTCCCTGTATGCCTCTATCACCGGAGTCATGGGATTCATCCGAAAAATCGGAAGCAGTTCCACCGGCACCATATCAGACGAATATAGTATCGGTGTCAGGAACTGCCATGCCATGGCAACAATGCTCAGAATGTAAGCCACGTCCCGCATATACACGGTAACCGCGGAGGTCAGAAGGGCAATCCCCAAGGCCATGATGAACTCCGTCACCATCACAACCGGCATATACAGCAGCGCCTGAAAATTCAAACCGAACCCGGTCAGGATCAATACCGCGAAAACCACCAGGAAACACAAAAACATATTGACAAAATTGCTCAGAGTGTTCGACAGAGGGAGGACCTCCCGGGGAAAATAGATCTTCTTCACCATATCCGGCGCCCCGACGATACAGGTCGAACCGTTTACCATAGCCGAGTTCATCAATCCCCACGGTACCAGCGCAACGAACAAAAACAGATAGTATTTCTCGATATTATTCCTCATGATCATGGAAAACACCATCGTATAAACAACCAGCTGTAAAAGTGGATTTAAAAAAGTCCAAAGAAACCCCAGCACAGAGCCTTTATATCTCCCCCTTAAATCCCTGCGGACCAGGCTGTATATCATTTCTCTGTACGAATATAACTCCGCTAATTTAGTCATCAGTCAACCTCTCATGAATAGATTTCCAGAATCCTTCTTATGTATTTTTCGTAACCATATTCAATCGGTGCCCTGCAGATCGCCCTGTTTGCCTCCGCCAGTACGGAACTGTCCGATATGACCTTCCGTAGCGTTTCCGTCAGGCTTTCGATCTCCGGCCTCACGATGAAACCGATACCTTCATATCTGCGGACCAGATCACATGCGCCGACATTCCCGGTAACGATTACCGGAACACCGTAACTGATCGCCTCACTTACAACCAGCCCATAGGTTTCTGCACACAGGCTTGGGACAACCAGCACATCGATATCCCGGTAGACTTCCGCCAGACGCCGGTAATCATACGGCTTCTTCTGAATCAGGTACTCTCTCCGGTAACTCTGGTACTCCATGAATACGGTCAGCGTGAACCTTCCGGTATATTCCGGAAGCAGCCGGTCCAGGGCCGTGATCAGGAAATCATAACCTTTGTAAGCGCCAGGCTTTCCCAGATATCCCAGCCGCATCAGTGTTCCATACGTCCGTATGCGCCTGTTATCCTGTATCCCGCTGTGGGAAACTTCGATAACAGTACCTTTCTGCGGGTGAATGTATCTCTCATAGATTTCCTTAGACACGGAACTGTTGTAAAGGAATACATCGACCTGCTGGAATTCCTCTAAATAAAACTGACGCAGAAGCTCATAAGACGCCGGCAGGGTATTCTCTGCAGATGCTCCGGAAGCATCACCGCGAAACGCATCCGTTTCAACTAAAGAGCAGACAGGCCCGATTTCAGCCGTTCCGCAGGATCCATAGCCGTCCGCTCCTCCGGTTACTCTCGTGCCAGGATGCCGCTCTGCTGCAAGCCCTGCCATACGGAAAATCTTCCTCTTGAGCCGGGGAACCCATTCGTATCGGATGGCCAACCGAAACAAGTGCGACTGCCTTCTTATCAGCAGCTTTAGCTCATCTGCACCGGCACAGCATTTTTCGCAGCCTTCCCAACATATGTCGCGACATATCTTCCCATCGCGGAAAAGATCCGTCTTCGGACACAGGCCGAAATAATCATGCGTCGTATAAAAGGCCTTTACTCCCTGCCCTTTTGCCGCGGCAAGGAACTCCCTGTGCATCCCCATAAGGCTGTGTATATGGAGTACGTCAAATTTCTCCCTCCGGAAGAAGCTGTCGTAAATTTCCGCATCCCCTTCCCTCATGAAAGCATCCGGCTCCGCGATCCCGCATGCAAGCGGGACCGGAAGCGGGTTTATGATCTCATACAGGATCCCTTTCCTGCTGTTCCCGTGGCGGATGATCTTTACCTTTCCTGACTTCCGGATTTCACCCGGATAAATCAGGGATGCCTCATGGCCCAGTTTCCGCTGCCCTTCCGCCAGGTCCTGCGCGTATTTGATTGCCCCTCCCCCACGCAGCGGCGGTATCCCCAGAACATAGTGCAGTATTTTCATCTCCGGAATTCCTTCCGTGTATCAGCAAGGAATGTTCCTGCCATTTCGCGGAACCTCCTGTTCCCCAGACAATACCTGGCATATACTGCCGCGCGGTACAGGTAGAGCGGCAGGATCTGCCAGTTCTTCATATGCAGATATTTTTTGCAGTAATAGATCTCACTGCGTATCTGGCAGGTATAGGCGGAAGGATTCGTCCGGATCCCTCCGGTACTCTGTCCGGTTTTATGCAGGACGGTACTTTCCGGATAATAAACCGTTCCATACCCGGCTTCCTCCATCCGTATCCCAAGGATCAGTTCCTCATCATACAGGAACGTCCCCTCGTCGAGCGGCGTGACACGTTCCGCGCATTCCCTGCTTATCATGAAGCAACAGCCCGAGACCGCGTACACAGGAAATGTCTCATTCTCGTAATCGTGCTGCCGTCCCCAGTAACGGCTGTCATACTTTGGGAACAGAAACCTTAAGCAGGTGCGGAGCAGATATTTCTCCCGAATGCCTGTTTTCATCATCAGGCATCCTTTCAGGACTTTCCCGTCAAGGCATCGAATCTTCGGACCAACAATACCTGCATCTGGATGTTCAGATAAGTAACGATACAACAACCTGATACTATCTTTTTCATACCTGACATCGCTGTTGCTGACAAGGATTGCGCTGCAGCAATCAGCCAATGCCTGACGTATCCCTATGTTATTTCCAGCGGCATATCCGATATTTTCCGAATTTTGTATATATGTAATGGAACACTCTAAGCAGTAACCGTCCATATTCTTCGGCTTCCTGACAGATGAAGCATTATCTACCAGATAAATCCTTATATCATTGGATAAATTGCCTGCCTGAATACTCTCTATGCATTCCAAAGATTCTTCCCAGGTATTGTAGTTCAGTATGACCACACCGATCATACGGTTCTTCCCTTCCTCTCATAAGCAAACCCTGACAGAATAGCACTCACCTTGAAAAACCCTTACAAATTCACCATTCTATATCCGGATTACACTTAATGGATCAAACTCCACAATTTCATAGCCGGATACAACTCATGCTGTAAGGCTAATCGTGCCAGCCAGCCTTTTGACAGAAACCGGAACCGGCATTTTTTTATTGCAGAAGCGTAAAAGGGATCATTTATATTCTTGTGGATGGAAGCTGTAATCTGCTTATAATCCCCTCCGCCTTGAAATTGTGAACAGGCAGTAATAAATAACATATGGACGACATACCGCAATAACTGATCTTCCAGATCACCGATTGATAAATCAATTTCCCTTTTCAAGAATTCAGCTATTCTCTCCGCGCAACGCCAACTGTATGCCCTGCCCGATCTGGTTACCGATTTTTTATTAAATCTATAATAGTAAAGACATTCATTCATAACAAACAGACTGTCTGCATGAAACATGCAGGCAATCGATCCGGCAGCATCTTCCCCTATGACGATCTCCCTGTCAGTACACAAATGTGCCTTATATAACTGACTTCTGAACGCTTTCGTAACCAAACACGGTGGAAAATATTTACAAGTGTCCGTTTGTATCAGGTAGGGGAAAATATTCCTTTCTATAGCTCTCTTACAATACATGCCGGCGCCGCTCAAAGACTGTCTTTTTATTCTTCCTGTCCGCGTTTCGACCTGTGCTCCATAAGCAACTATATCCGGTTCGTAAGTTTCCAGCACGATATTAATCTGCTCCAGACTTGTTCTGGATATTAAATCATCCGCATCTACGAAAACAAGATAATCGCCTTTTGCAGCTGCCGTCCCCTCCTGCCTGGCAAGCACCACGCCCTCATTTTGCTTGTGTATGACATGAACCCTCGAATCATTCTTTGCATACTGGTCACAAATCTGTCCACTCCCATCCTGTGAGCCATCGTCAATCAGAATCAATTCTAACCGTTCATAAGTCTGTTTGAGGACACTGTCTATGCACTGATGTAAGTATTTTTCCGCATTATAGACAGGAATGATAATTGAAAAGAGCACCTTTATCCCCCATGAATATATTCCTTTTTCATCTTCTGCCAAACTATCTCCATCCTGTATTTCTGAATTTTACTGTAATTGCCCTCCACCGCTTGCGACAAATCCATCTTCATAGCCCGGCGTATGCAAACAGCGATATTTTGAGGATTATTAGGATCAAAACGCAGCTTTTTTTCTCTCACCAGTTCCCGGTTTCCGCGAATATCCGAACAAATCACCGGCGTCTTTACCGCCATCGCCTCCATCAGTGCCATCGGCATACCTTCACGCAGAGATGGGAAAATAAATAAGTCAGCCGCCTGATAAATATCGGCAATATCTTCCCTGTATCCGAGAAAGATCACTTGATCCTCCAGATTCATTTTTTGGGTCAATCCTTTCAGTTCCTGTTCAAGAATGCCTTGACCGCATATGTAATATCGGTAGACTGGGTTGTGCAGCTCATTCAATGCCCGTATGACGTTTTCATGGTTTTTATTTCTGTTTAATTCCCCCACCGACAGCAGCATCTTCTCATCTTTCCCGATGCCCAGACTTCTCCGAACTGACTCCCGAATCTTTTCCCGGTCCGCGCAGTCCGAATTGAACTTCTCCAGGTCGATCCCTACCCCCGGCAGGTGCACGACCCTTCCCGCCCTCAGCCATCTTTTGGCAAACCGGTAATCCTCCCGGTTCACCGTGTTCAGGATATCCGTCCAGTGGGCGCACACCCATTCCACCGGGAAATACAAAAGCCAGTTCTTAACCGGCGCGCCTCTAAAAAAATGGAACCCGTGGGCGGTGTAGATCACCCGGGTTCCATTGGTTTTCCTTTTCTTTCTGAACGCCAGACGCGTCATCGCGGCGCAGATCGGCGAGTTGCAGTGAACCAGCGCGAAATCCTGTTCCGCGGCCAGCTGCCGCAGCTGCCGGTAGGAGCGCAGCTGTTTCGGGAGGTTCGCGATCTTCCGGCTGAAATCGATCTGCACCACGCGGCAGCCCAGGGCCTCCATCTCTGCCTTAAACGCCGTTAGTCTGGACAATGGGCTGGAATCTTCCGACGCGTCAAAATTGGCAGCCAGCGTAACCTTATAACCCATTTCCAATAGCAGGTTTATATTGCTTCGGTTGAAATTGTCCAGCATGGACGCCACAGAGGCGGTCATCAGTGCTTTTTTGTTCATAGCAGCCGCCCCATTCCGGAACCGGCTGGTCGCAGTGTATTCAAAAATATTTCTCCTCCGGAGGTTTGAGAGTTTATATGGGATAATCGTTCTGTTCCTTCGTTCCCGGCAATTCTTCAGGCGCGCTGCCGGAATCCCCGCCGCTCCGGCGTCACATCGCCGCGGCGGCCTTCCCGGCTGCCGGCTGTTTGCGCGGCCCTGTCTGATATCCCGCAGCAGCTCCGGCTTTTGCCTGAACGGCTCGTTCTCCGGAGGGAAGAAGCGTGACGCTGCTTCCGGCATGGTACACATTTCTGCCGGCTTCGTCTTTATCGATCTCCAGCAGCGTATAATGCCCCGCCTCAGGCAGCTCCGGCACTTCTTCCGCCCCGCGGTTCAGTATCTTCTCCCCCAGGTCTTCCTTCGCAAGGATCCCCAGCGGCAGCACCGTGTCCTCTCCCCACAGCTGTTTGTGTGTTTTTGCGAACCGGCTGGAAAAACGGATCTTTTCAAGTCCGTCCAGCAGGTACTCCAACGGCCCGCAGACCCGGTACGTATTCCCTTCTTCGGACTCGCGCAGCACATAGGAGACGCGCACCACATGCTCCGGGCCGGAGATCAGCTCCAGGAAACGGGCGTCCCTCTCCATCAGCGGAAACATGGACAGATAGCCCGTCCCGATCAGACGGGAAACGGCAGGGATCTGATCCAGGCGCCTCAGCAGCGGCTCCGTCTCCCGGCACGTCAAAAACACACAGCCCTTAAACAGCGGCTCCGTCTCAATGACGCTCTGCCTCTGGCGCCTTAAGTTTCTCTCGTTGTAAATCACAAAGACATCTTCGTACAGATAGGGCGGCACGGCGCGCCGGATCTCCTTCACCAGCGCCTCCTCGCCTCCGTACCAGGTCTTCAGTTTGTACCAGAGCATCCCTTCTCCTCCTTTCCCGTCCGGCCGTTTATCTCCGGGATTCCCGCTTCTCCGGACTGACCGCATTCCTGCAAAGGTCATGTCCGGAAAGTCTGCATTATAAAAGGACCGGCAGACCGGCCCTTCCGCAGTTTTATATAATTCTTCGTATGATTTTCCATATGGTTTTTCGCACATCCTGCGAGGCAGCATGGCGGCCTGCCGCACATGGTTCCGGTCCGCATACCGATCTGCGCCGGTTCTCTCACGGCCTACGCCAGTCTCCTCACGCTCCCGGCCGGCACCTCCACCGGAATCTCCCGGCCGAACATGCTCACGGCGAGCAGCACGCTGCCCGGCTTCACCTGACGGACCACCGCCGCCTTTCCCTCAAACGCGCCGTCTATGACTGTCACGTTGTCGCCCTTATCCAGCACGGCGGTCCGGCCTCCCTGCGCCGGGATTCTGTACTTCTCCGGCGTGCGGATCCGCGCCTCCACCTTCCCGTACGCCATCTCCCGCCGGACATCGTCATTTAACAGGATCCCCATCCGCACGACCTTCTCCTCCCCCGCGATCCGCACACACACCTGGGCTTCCCGTTTGCGGAACTGGTAGGAACGGATGCAGGAAACGCACCGTTCCAGCGGCCCGGCCATGTAGGTCACATGGTCGTGCCCGTCCGTCGCCACATACGTGAGGCGGACCACGCGGTCACGGTCCAGCATGTTTAAGAGGAATTCCGCCTCCCCCTCATAAAGGGGCGTAAACGCAAACTCCCCGCTGGCGATGATCCTCGTCATCGCGGGGATCGTCTTCAGATGCCGGAAGAGGCGGCCGGCATCATCCGATGAGATGAAGATATAGCCGGGGAACAGCCGCAGGATATGGATCTGGTTCTCCTGCCTCCGGTCCCGCAGCTGCTCATAGTAGGCCACGAAACATTCGCCGTAACAGTCTGCCGGCACCTGCTTCCGGATCATCTTCACCAGCTGCTCTTCCCTTCCCGTAAACGTCTGTATCACATACCACAGCATGTCCGATGCCTCTCCCTTCTGTCCGTCAAATCTTCCGGCTGCCCCGGCACGTCTGCCCTTCCGTGAACTTGCTTTTTTCACGAAGTAAGCGGGCGCACCCGCGGCCCCGGACGCGCAGGCTTCGCCATCCCGGCCCGTCCTTCACGGTCAGCCCGGATGCCTGCCGCACACAGGATAGCCCAGGACCGCCTTCTTCAGGCCCATCCTGCGCACGCTGTGGCCGTTATGACCCCCTTCTGCGGGAACGTCTCCTCAAGGCTCACGAAGCCGCGTCCGGGTTTTGTACTTTGATAAAGCTTGCTTACTGATGAAACGGATCCCGGGAGGGAGACGGTACACGCATCCGCGCAGTATCATGACGCACATGACGGCGGATGGCGGTACTCTGCGCCGTGGAGTAACATACTCTACGACAGACGCTGTTTTTTCCGCTGTTTTTCTGGAAAAACAGGCGTCCGACGGTACCGTTTGACGGCGGATAGAATCGGCAGGCTCCGCTGAGTTTTCTTTTTGGAATACATTTTTGAAGAGGAAAAAGAAGAAGGTTCTGACGGCGATTCTGACGGCTTAAGAGCGATTTTTACCGGTACGGCCGGTAATTTCCCTTCTGAAATGCCGGATTTTCACCGGGTTTCCAGAAGTTTACGTTCTCATTTCAGGTAAACGTATTGACAAACGACGAGTTTTTTTGTAAAATCCTCTTTGATAAACGCGAATTACAGGTTCAGGAGGGTGTCGTAGAGTATGTTACTCTACGACAGTTTTGCTTTGGAAAACAAACCGCAAAAATTTTTTCTGGCTATTTTAGAATAAAAAAATGAGCGGCTGCATATTTTCAGCCCTCCATGCAGTTTGCCCGGCGCCGCCGGTTCATGTGACTTACTATTGATCGGCTGATAAACCCGGAACAATATTTCACGCACGTTTTCTGACATACGCTGTCTTTCCTTCTAAATTCCGTTCAGTCTGTTTCTCTTATAGCGGCATGATCCTTGTATCTTATCGATCAATAGACTACGGAACCGGTAATGTTTAGTTCATCCCCACAGGACAGCGCATGAATACGCAAACACACTTCTGCTTGGAAAGGGCACGTAAAAAGAAAAGGATGCCAAAAAACGGCACCCTTTTACTGTACGGACTCGCCTGTTTGATTTTATATAAAGGAACACCTCTGCCGGCCCATTCCGCCTAAAACCCGTCGATCCCCTGTTCCTCCGCTTCTTTGATGCGGTATTCGTCCATCAGCTTTACGCACCCGGCGGCATCGGTCTTTTGGCGCAGCAAACTGTCAAATGCGGCGGCCACGTCGTCGGCGCTGTAGCCTATGATCTTGGAGGCTGCGGTGGAAACACGCTCCCTGGACGAAATGGAAGCGCGGGCGTTCGTGACCATCTGGGACTGAATGTTGGTCGTCTGCCCTTTGAAGCAGCTGACCGTGGAGATCCCGTCAAACGCCACATTGTAATTCTCTGCGGTGGCGCAGAAATTCAGAAACCCGCGCGCCGTTTCCAGATTCCTGCTGTCTTTATAAAGCATCATCATGTTCAGGTTGCCGCCCTCATAGGTACCGCCGTCGACTGTATTCATGAATACCGGCATCACGGCAAAATCATCGACCGTATATTCGCCGCCCTGTTGAAAATCCGTATAAAACCAGGTGTCCCAGATAAAAATCATCACGGCCTCGCCGGAACTCATGACAGAACTGATATCGTCCCAGCCGGTTTTTAAATAATCGGAACCGAACCAGCCTTTGGCGGCGGCATCCGCCACCCATTGCGCCATGGCCTCCACGGCAGGAATCTCCGCATAAGTGATCTCATTCCGGTTCAGCCGCTCCAGAAGTTCCGGATCGTCCGCAAAAACGGGGTCCAGGCCAAACTGGAACATCCAGGTACAGCCGTTCGCAGGCCAGCAGACCGGCGTATAACCGATATCCGCAAGCGCCTGGCACAGCATGTCAAATTCCGCCTGCGTGGCGGCGGGCTTCAGGCCCAGGCTGTCCAGGATCGTCTTATTATAATAGCAGCCCGAAACGGAACTTTCCCAAAACGGCAGGCCGATCAGATTCCCTTCTCCGTCCTCGCAGTATGCGCGGGAACTGTCCGTCAGATCGTCGGCCCAGCTTTCCTCATTCAGATAGCAAAAATACCTGGGAACATCGAAACGTTTCAGATCCGCATTGTTAAAGTGCATGAACACATCCGGGATTTTCCCCTCTGAAAATGCCCTGGCGGCATCCGTTTCAAACTGGGAATCCTCATAGGAAATGATATCCAGTCGATTGCCGGTAGATTCCTCATACTGCTTAAAAATGCTGGTCATATAACTTTTTTCCATGTCGCTTTTCCTGCCCATAACGGTCAGGGTAACCTGCTCCGGATTCCCGGAACCTCCCGGTCCTTTGCAGGAAAGCAGGCAAACCGCCGCGGCTGCCAGTAACGCCGCCAAACAGGTCCTTCTCACAGGCCGCCACCTCCTCTTGTCTGTAATCACTCTGCCGGCTCTCTGCCGCGGCTCAAAAGCCGTCCGACTAATTCTCTCACCGCATCCATATTGATCGGCTTGGCCAGATGACCGTCCATCCCGGCGGCCATCGCATCGCGCACATCCTCCGCAAAGGTATTGGCCGTCATGGCCGCGATCGGAATCGTTTTCGCTTCCGGATGAGCGGAAGCACGGATCTGCCTGGTAGCCTCATAGCCGTTCATCACAGGCATCTGCACATCCATCAGAATCATATCATAATGGCCGGGCTCCGACCGCTCAAACATCTCCACGGCCTCTTTTCCGTTCACCGCCAGTTCGCAGCTGGCCCCCTCCAGCCCCAGCATTTCCGTCAGAATCTCCGCATTCAGCTCGTTGTCCTCCGCCACCAGGAACAGCCGGCCGGACATCGTGCCTACCTCCGCCGCTTCACTGTGATCCTCCTGAGCGGACAGACCGGAAAACAGCGGTTCGATGGTCTGCCAGAAGGTTGACGGGAAAAACGGCTTCGGCATAAATGCGTCGATGCCCGCCTGACGCGCCTCCATCTCAATATCGCTCCAGTCATAGGATGTCAGAACCAGAATCGGCACGTCCGTCTTTACCTGCTCACGGATCCTGCGGGCGGCTTCCACGCCGTCCATCCCGGGCATTTTCCAGTCCAAAAGGATCACATGGAAATCCCTGCCGTCTCGGTGCGCCTCCACGGCGGCCTCCACCGCGGCGGCGCCATCGGTCACGCAGGAAACCTCCACGCCGGTATCCCGCATCATTTCCTTGATATCCTGGCAGATCTCTTCCTCATCGTCGGCGGCCAGAACGCGGGTGACCTTCTGGCGGAACCAGGACGCCGTTTCCTCCTGTTCCGGCAGTGCAAAGGATAATTCCACTGTAAACGTGCTGCCCTGTCCCGGCCGGCTCTCTACCTGAATGATACCGCCCATCAGATCCACCAGGTTTTTCGTAATCGCCATGCCCAGGCCGGTCCCCTGAATTTTATTGGTAACAGAACTGATCTCCCGGCTGAACGGAGCGAACACATGCTTCTGGAATTCCTCGCTCATACCGATCCCGTTGTCCCGCACGGAAAAACGCAGCTTTACATACTGGTGCGCGGGCTGCGGAAGCTCGCTCAGCGTAAACTCAATCCGGCCCCCGTCCGGCGTATATTTGACCGCGTTGGAGAGAAGATTGATCAGGATCTGGTTCAGCCGCAGTTTGTCGCCGATCAGCTGTTCCGGCGGCGCTCCCTGCACATGGATCTCGAAACTTTGCTTTTTCGCCCTGGCCTGCGGCGTCAGGATAATGCTCAGCCCCTCCAGAAGCTCCGGCAGACTGAACCGGTCCACATTCAGAGAGGTCTTGCCGCTCTCGATCTTGCTCATATCCAGCACATCGTTGATCAGGCTCAGCAGATGATGGCTGGACGCCATGATCTTGCGGGTATATTCACGCACCTTGTCGGCACGGTCTGCATCTTTCTCCAGGAGCACGGAAAAACCGACGATCGCGTTCATCGGCGTGCGGATATCGTGGGACATATTGGAAAGGAAATTACTCTTGGCCTCGTTGGCGCTCCTGGCCGCCGTCAGCGCTTCCTGCAGTTTCTGGTTCATCTGCTGTTCCTGCGTCCGGTCGGAAAGAACGACGATAAATTTTCGGACGTCCTGAATGCTCATATGATAGAACGTCATCCGGTAGAAGCGCCGCTCGCCGGTGCTCTGGTGCATATACTGGCATTCCCAGCCGCGGCTGCCGTGAAGCGGGATCGCGGCCAGCTCGTCCCTGGGAATCACCACGTTGCAGTCGACCGCACATTTTTCCATGACGCGGATGTTCTTCCGCGCCTCTTCCGCCGGAATCCCCAGAAGCCGCTCGATATTCGGGCTGATGTAATCCACGGTCTGATCCTTTTCATCCAGCATGATAAAGATATCGTCGACGCTGTTGGAGAGCACGTCGAACATCTGCTCCCGGTACTGGAGCTCCATCCTGTTTTTCTGCGACTGATTATGACTGCGCAGAAAGAAGACCATGACCATGGCGGCGGCGATCAGCAGAAAAATCGCCGCCAGCATATTCACCGTCGTCTTCTGAACCGTCAGGAAGCCGGCGCTGACCACATTCTGCGGCACCGCGCTCAGCAAAATATAATCCTGATAGCCGATCGGCTGATAAAGGATACAATGGCTGACGTCCCCGATTTTGCACTGCGTGATCCCGGAGATTCCGTCCGCCCAGTCGTTCCGGATACGCGCCAGCTCCTCTTCGCTTAGATCGGAAGCGGCGCGCAGGTACACCAGATAGTTGCCGAACACATTGCCCCCGGTCTGCGTGGAGAGCAGCACGCTGCCGTCATCGCGGATCACAAAGCATTTGGCCTTGCCGGAAAACGCGTTCACATTCAGGGAACTGGCCATGTCCGCGTTCGTATAGCTGACGGCGAAGGCGTCGAAACCGAAACCGTCATATTCCCCGTGTTCCACCGGGACGGCGAAAACCGTCACTTCCAGACCGTCTGACAGCTGCTCCCCCGCCATGACCGGTTCCTTCCGCTGCATCAGACTGTCCCAGTCGTTTTCCAGAAGGATACCGTCTTTCTCCCCATCCGGCGTCATGCTGGATTCGTCGGCGGAGAGAAAATAAAACTCGGTAAATCCCCAATAATCCTGTTCTTTCCTGATAAAATCGGAAACTGCGCCGCTTCCGGCATCCTCCAAAAGAGCAATCGAATCGCTCCAGCTCTCCAGAAGTCCCCAGTTTCTCTCCACAAAAGCGCCGAACGACCGGTTTACCTGTCCGTAAATCTCTCCCAGATGGGCCGTACTGTCTTCATAAATCTGCCGGGAAATAAAATCAAAATAAACGTTCCCAATCAAAATGGCGGTTACGCCTACAATCCCCATCAAAAAAGCCGGTAATAGCTTTCCAAACCATTTTTTCATCAGAGTCTCCCTGCTCCTTAATTGTCAGAAATTTTTTTCTTGCAGACGGCCCCCTCCATCGTTATTCTAGCATAGAAAAATTCGGAAATCAATCGGCGGCCGCACAATCGGCCATTTTCGGTTCCCGGCTGGTCTATTTGCGCACAGCGCCGGAGCTGCGGGCGGCCTCTCCCACTTTCTCGGCCACATGGGGCGCCACCCTCGGATCCAGGGCTGACGGGATGATGTATTCCGCGCAGAGTTTTTCCGGCTCCACCAGTTCGGCGATTGCCTGCGCGGCCGCCAGTTTCATCGCATAGTTGATGTCCCTGGCCCCCGCGTCCAGCGCGCCGCGGAAGATCCCCGGGAACGCCAGCACATTATTGATCTGGTTCGGGAAATCGGAACGCCCCGTGCCCATGACTTTCACACCGGCGGCCATGGCCTCGTCATACATGATCTCCGGCGTCGGATTGGCCATGGCAAAGACGATCGGATCCGGATTCATCGCGGCGATCATCTCCGGCTTTAACGCGCCTCCGACGGACACGCCGATAAACACGTCCGCCCCCTGCAGGGCCTCGGCCAGCCCGCCGCGGCGGTCCTCCAGGTTCGTGATCTCGCAGAGCATTTTTTTGTGATCCCGGATACCGACGCCCCGGTCCTTATACAGGATCCCGTTCTCGTCGCAGGCGATGATATGTTTCACGCCGGCAGTCAGCAGCATCCGGATGATGGCGGTGCCCGCGGAACCGGGGCCATTGAGCACTACATGGATCTCCCCGATCTCCTTGCCCACGACTTTCAGCGCGTTCAGAAGCGCCGCCGTCACCACGATGGCCGTGCCGTGCTGGTCGTCGTGAAATACCGGGATGTCCAGTTCTTCCTCCAGCCTGCGCTCGATCTCAAAACATTTGGGCGAGGCGATGTCTTCCAGATTGATGCCGCCGAAAACCGGGGCGATTTGTTTGACCGCCCGGATGATCTCCTCGGTATCCTGGGTGTCCAGACAGATTGGGAACGCGTCCACATTGCCGAAGGTTTTAAACAGGACCGCCTTGCCCTCCATGACCGGGATCGCCGCCTCCGCGCCGATGCTGCCCAGTCCCAGAACCGCGGTGCCGTCGCTCACGACTCCTACCAGATTGCTTTTGGCCGTATATTTGAACACATTCTTTTTGTCTTTCGCGATCTCCCTGCAGGGCTCGGCCACGCCGGGGGTATAGGCGGTGCTCAGATCGTCCCGGGTCTCCAGACGCACCTTGCTGACGACTTCGATCTTTCCCTTATGCTCGCTGTGCAGTTTCAGCGCTTCTTCATAATAATTCATGGCTATGTTTCTCCTCATATTCCTATGTAATCCGGACAGGCCGGAAAACCAAGTCCCGCCTGCCCGAAAATGCAGCCGCTCCGCCTGCCGGACTCCATGCCGCAATACTGTATTTTACCATGCCATGATTCTCATGTAAAGAAAAAGAAACGGCGGTTCGCGCATATTTTCGCACGCGGCCGCCGTTATGTTCTGGATCCGGCATTCTCATGGATTCAGCGAAACCACGGATCCCGTGTATCTGAAACCTCCAGGCGAAACCGCCCGTCTGTGTACTCCAGGAGGTTTAGGGATGCGGGGCCCACGATGGGAACGGAACCGCCTTCGAAATCCGCCCCGACGGCCTCCGCCATCACGGCTTTCAGGATCATCCCGTGGGCCGCCAGCAGGACCGTCTGCCCCTTATACTCCTCCAGGCAGCGTTTTAAGACGCCCGCGGCGCGGCTGCACAGGGCCTGCGCGGATTCCATGCCCGGATACTGTCCGTCGGGATATTTCTCCTGCCTCTGCTGCGGCGTGGATCCCTCAGCCTCCCCGAAACTGCGCTCGGTCAGTTCCGGCCATATCACGATATGTTCCGCCGGATATCCGATGGCCTCCGCGACAATCTCCGCGGCGGTCCGGGCCCGGAGCAGGGGACTGGAAAGAATCGCCTGGACCGGTACGTTCCGGCTGCGAAATTCCTCCGCCGTCCGCCGGACCTGGGCGAGCCCGTTTTCATTCATCGGGATATCCTGCCGTCCCTGCGCCCGGCCCTCCCGGTTCCAGTCGGTTTCTCCATGGCGCAGCAAATAGATCTTCATGTCTTTTTCCTCTTTTCCCGGCCCGCGCCGCGTTCCCATTTTACTGCCCGAAGAACGTGTTGATCCCGTCCAGAAGCCCCGCCGCCAGCGTATCCAGCGCGCTGTCCGAATGGTCCGAAACTTTATCGCCCAGTTCGATATCCACGGACGGTATCGTGGAATAGGAGGTCTGGGTCAGATCCATGTCCATGGTTCCGTCGGAGAAGATCTTCACGCCGGCGTTCTTCAGGCCCGCGATCAGACTTTCGCCCAGGGCATGGTGCTGCTGCCAGTGGGACTTCACCGGCTCCATGTCGCGGTAGCCGCCCGCGTCCGGAGAGGTCATATAGAACGCCCCTTTGTCCCGGGTCGAGGAGTCCCAGTGGAGCGCGATATGGCAGTCCGCATTCTGATTGGCGATCACGGTGCGGGCGATATTGTCCAGCTGGACGTCGCTGCTTTCCCGGATCATCAGCACGTCATAACCGGCCGCCAGGAGTTTCGTTTTCAGTTTCAGGGCCAGCGCCAGCGTGACCTCCGCCTCGGCCGTGCCGTCGGAAAAGGTCATGCCCGTGGAGATCGCCGAAGAATAGACGGCCCCCGCGGCGTTGGTGCCTCCCGTTACTTTCGGCGAACCGTCGGGATGGCTCAGGGTCTGCTCGGAACTGCCGCCTTTGGTGCCGTGACCGGCGTTGACGCAGACTGTGAACCCTTTGCGTTCAGCCGCCTCGGACCGGTAAAGTGTGGCGGAACCGGAATGGACTTTCGAAAAATCCGCATACTCCCAATCGGGATTGAGGCTGATCGTGCCGGACGAGGTCCCGGCTGCGGACTGATTCGCGGCCGTGCTTTCATCCGCGGCCGCGGTTTCCTCCGCAGCCGCCGGACTGCTCTGCGTCTCCGGCTGCTCCGCAGAAAGATACTCAGTCGCGGCATAGTATTCTCCGTCGCCGTAAACGATCCGGCTCCACTCCGTGCTGTAAGCCACGCGCCGGACGGAATCACCGCGGTTCAGCGTGCCCATCACCCGGCTGGAAGTGCTGTAAGAAGCGCGGACATTCAGCACGCTGGCCGTCACATAGACCGTCTCGTCCCGATTCTCAAAAACCGGTGACGGATCGCCTCCTGCCGTGCTTTCCTCCTGCGGCGCCGTGGTCTCCTCCGGGACCGAAGCGCTCTCTCCCGCTGTCCCGGCCGGATCCTCTTTCTCCTGCGGGTACGCTGTGTCAATGTCGATCGTTCCCTGCTGGGGACTTCCGATCACAGGAGAACCCCCGGCGGAAAGCGCATCCCCCGGCGCTGCAGAGCCCGTCGAACCGGCGGAACTGGTCCCGATCTCAATGCGCTTATGCCTGGTCTGGCAGCCGCCCAGCAGCAGGGATGCCGCGAGCAGGACCATCCCGGCCGCCGCTGCCGTTTTCTTTTTACACCCTGTCAATTTCATCATTCTCACCGTCTCTTTCCTCATAACTTGTCCGTCAAAAAGAGGTTCCGGTCTTTTCGGCAGACCAAACTCTATCCGAAAGCATTACGCGTTCCTTCCTTGGATTAACTTTCTCCAAAAGCCCCCTCGGCCTTTCTTCGGGACGCTTCTTTTCTCAAACGCTCTCCAAACTTTTTTGCAGGCCAGCTCTGTCCCAAAACGCTCTCTGACCTTTCTCTGCAGACCAGCTCTATCTTAAAAACGCTCCCGAACCTTTCCCTGTAGACCATCTCTATCCTAAAACGTTCCCGGGCTTTTTCTGCAGACCGGCTGGCTCTATCCTTAAACGCTCCGCAATTTTTCGCATTCTTCCTTCACCACCGTCCCGCGCTAAAAACTCCACGACGCTTTTCACCGCGCCGCCCTCACAGGATCACGCCGCCTCCCAGCACATACTCGCCGTCATAAAACACCACGGCCTGTCCCGGCGTGACCGCCCGCTGCGGCTCGTCGAAACGGACCCGCACCAGATCTTCTCCCGCCTCTTCGATCTCGCAGGGCGCTCCCCGGTGGGCGTAGCGGATCTTCGCCGTAACCTTTTTAACCTCTCCATGTAACCCATCCACAGCCATCCAGTTTATGCGGTTACAGGTCAATGTGTCCGAAAATACGTCCTCCGCCTCGCCGATCACGACCTCATTGGTCTCCGGCCGGATCTCCGTCACGAACACCGGATGCCCCATCGCCAGGTTCAGGCCCTTTCTCTGACCGATCGTATACCGGCTGATCCCCTGGTGTCTGCCCAGCACATGTCCCTGCCGGTCTACGAAATTTCCCTCGGGCATACAGACACCCGTCGTCTCCCGGATAAAGCGCGTGTGATCGTGATCGGGAATAAAACAGATCTCCTGACTGTCCGGCTTATGGGCCACGCCGATCCCGATCCGTTCCGCGATCGCCCGGATCTCTTCCTTATGATACCGCCCCACCGGCATCAGCGTATGCTGAAGCTGCCGCTGGGTCAGGTTGTAAAGCGCATAGGTCTGGTCTTTGGCCGCAGTCACCGAGGTCCGCACCGCGTATCTCCCGTTGGGCAGTCTCTCCACGCCGGCATAATGGCCGGTCGCGATATAATCCGCCCCGATCTCCAGACTGCGGCTCAGAAGCGATTCCCATTTCACATACCGGTTACAGGCGATGCAGGGGTTGGGGGTCCGGCCATGGATATATTCATCGACGAAATAATCGATCACTTGCTTCTTAAATTCTTCCCTGAAATTCATCACATAATAGGGGATCCCCAGCTTCCAGGCCACCCGCCTGGCGTCCTCCACGGCGCTCAGCCCGCAGCATCCGCCGTTTTCCGACTGCGTATCCGCATCCTCCGCCTGCCAGATCTGCATGGTCACGCCCACTACATCGTACCCCTGCTCCAGCAAAAGCCACGCCGCCACCGAGGAATCCACGCCGCCGGACATGCCGACGACCACCTTTTCTTTTCTTTTCATAAATGCTTCCGCTTCCTGGTTCTGTGATCGGGAACCGCCGCCCGTCTCCATCAGTATAGCACAGCCCGGCCCTCTTTTCCAGCCTTATCCGGGCAATTAATCCCGATATCGTCCATATCGCCCCGCGTCAAACTATGGTTTCCGGCCGGCCATGCAGGTATAAGACACAGGATGTCAGATCATTTCCTCTGATTACCTAAATAGTATGCCTCAAAATAAGCGCAGCTGCCAGGGTAAATGGCCCCCTGACAGCTGCGCTTTTACAGTTCCAAAAACAGGGAGCGCCGCAACGCCCCCTGTTTACATCCCGGCTTGCCTCAGCGATCAATAATCCTCTTCCTCTTCGCCCTCGCTGATGTCGGATTTCGGCTTATTCAGGCCCTTGATCTCGACGCCGTTCTTCTGTGCGTAATCCCAGAGCGCCGCGTGGATCGCTTCCTCCGCCAGCAGAGAACAGTGTACCTTCACCGGCGGCAGCCCGTCCAGCGCCTCCATGACCGCCTTGTTGGTGACCTCCATGGCCTCCTGGACCGATTTGCCCTTCACCATAGTCGTCGCCATGCTGCTGGTCGCCACCGCCGCGCCGCAGCCAAAGGTCTTGAACTTCACGTCGCGGATGATCTGGTTCTCGTCGATGTCCAGATAGATCCGCATGATATCGCCGCATTTGGCATTGCCAACCGTCCCCATACCGCTGGGATTTTCGATCTCGCCCACGTTTCTCGGATGCTCAAAATGGTCCATAACCTTTTCCGTATACATACTGAAATCTCCTTTTCGTATCGTCTCGTTTTCTCTTTCCCGCCCGAACCGCGGGCCGCGTCCTGCCGCCGCGCCGGGAAACATACCGCGCCGTCAGCCGCTTATCTGGCGTTTTTCCTCATGAAATCCTCGTAAAGCGGCGACATATTGCGCAGCCGCTGCACGATCGCCTTGATCTGGTCTACCACGAAATCCATCTCTTCCTTCGTATTCTCCTCGCTCAGGGTCAGCCGCAGGGAACCGTGCGCGATCTCGTGAGGCAGACCGATGGCCAGAAGCACATGGGACGGATCCAGGGAACCGGAGGTACAGGCGGAACCGCTGGAGCCGCAGATTCCTTCCATATCCAGCATAATCAGCATGGACTCGCCTTCCACGAACTGGAACGCAAAATTGGCATTGTTGCTGAGACGGTTCGTCCGATGTCCGTTTAACCGCGCGTAAGGAATCTCTTTCATGACACGGTCGATCAGATAATCACGGACCTCGGTCTCTTTGGCGGCTCTTTCTTCCATATCTGCCATCGCCAGTTCCACCGCCTTGCCCAGGCCCGCGATGCCGGGCACATTCTCGGTGCCGCCTCTGCGCTTCCGCTCCTGGGCGCCGCCGTGAATAAAGGAACGAATCTTGACGCCGGTGCGGATATAAAGGAAGCCGACGCCCTTGGGACCGTTCAGCTTATGGCCGCTGGCACTCAGCATATCAATATGGTACGCGTCGACGTCGATCGGCACATGCGCGTAGGCCTGGACCGCGTCGGTGTGGAACAGAATTCCATGCTCTTTTGCGATCTCCCCGATCTCTTTAATCGGCTGGATCGTGCCGATCTCATTGTTCGCGAACATAATGGAAATCAGGATGGTGTCCGGACGGATCGCTTTCTTAAGTTCGTCCAGTTTCACCGTACCGAATTCGTCCACGTCCAGATACGTAACCTCAAATCCTCTTTTCTCCAGGTACTCACAGGTATGCAGCACCGCATGATGCTCGATCTTGCTGGTGATGATATGCTTTCCTTTGCTCTGATATGCCTCCGCCGTGGCTTTGATGGCCCAGTTGTCGGATTCGGTGCCCCCGTTTGTAAAATAGATCTCGCTCGCCTTCGCGCCGAGAGACCTGGCGATCGTCTCCCTGGACTGAGCGATTACCTCCTTGCAGGGGTTGGAAAAATCGTAAACCGAGGACGGATTCCCGTAATACTCGGTAAAATACGGCATCATGGCCTCCACTACCTGGGGCCGCACCTTCGTTGTCGCCGCATTGTCTAAATAAATCAGTCGCTTCATCTGTGCAATCCACCTTTCCATAGTATGAATGTTTGCTTCCTGCTTCATAATATGACGCGGACATCCAAAAATCCCCTCTTCCGGTCCCATACCATATCGCGGGGAACGCCGAACATTTCATCTACCCCTCTATTATATATAAAATTCCTAGTAATGCAATAGGAATTAAAGAGATTTTTATTTCTTTTCTTTCCGAACATGTTCCCATATAAACAACACGATTCCGGCGAGCAGAACCGCCCCCGCCGCGAGCGTGCAGAAGCCCATCGTCCTTGCCGCAGACTCAAATACGCCGTCCATATTCGGTCCTTCCCGAAAATATACGACGCTGCCTACCGCCCTCAGGAACATATTCCTGAGCCATGCAAACACCGCGCACAGGCAGCCTCCCACCACTATCAGGAACAATCCGACGCGTCTTTTCTTCAGGCAGCGGATAAACCATAGGACCAGTCCTATGGCACACAAAATAAGAACAAGAATGAACAGTATCCCAGCCATTTCCAATTTCCCCTCTTCTGCCGGCGCGCGGCCCCTTCCTGCATCCGGATTCCTGCGCCGAACGGTTTTTCTTCATTATACAACAACGCAATAAAAATGAAAGAGATTTTTATTTCTTTTCTTTCCGAACATGTTCCCATATAAACAACGCGATCCCGGCAAGCAGAACCGCCCCCGACACGAGCGCGCAGAAGCCCATCTTTCTCGCCTGAGCCGCCAATGCAGCGTCCTGTACTATGTCCGCCTGAAAATATTCGAAGGCAGTCAAAAAAATATATCTGAGCCATACAAACACCGCGCACAGGCAGCCTCCCACCACTATCAGGAACAACCCGACGCGTCTTTTCTTCAGGCAGCGGATAAACCATAGGACCAGTCCTATGGCACATAAAATAAGAACAAGAATGAACAGTATCCCAGCCATTTCCAATTCCTCCTCTTCTGCCGGCGCGCGGCCCCTTCCTGCATCCGGATTCCTGCGCCGAACGGTTTTTCTTCATTATACAAACTTCGGCGCTTCCTCACAAGAGAATTTTTAAAGAGCTTCCGTTCCAATCCCGGTTCTATCCCCATTTTCTCCGCGCATAAGATACCATAAACGCGCCCGTTTAAGGAGCCGTCCGTTCATGACCGATTTTTTCAAAAAACATACGCTGATCACCGGCACGCTGCTTCTGACCGCTACCGGCTTTATCACCCGGGTTTTGGGATTTTTCTACCGCATCTTTCTCTCCCGCGCCATCGGAGCGGAAGGGCTGGGCCTCTATAATATGGTGCATCCGATCTACGGCATCTGCTTCGGCATCTGCGCCGGGTCCCTGCAGACCGCCATCTCCCAGTACACAGCGGCCCATATTCCCCAAAGCCGCCGTATCTTCCGTACGGGACTGATTATTTCCCTGGGCGCAGGACTTACCCTGGCCTGGCTGATCGCCCGTTTTTCCGGATTCCTGGCCCGCTCTGTTCTGCTGGAGGATCAATGCGCCGCGCTCCTGCCGGTCATGGCGGTTTCCGTCCCGTTTTCCGCCGTCCACGCCTGTGTCAACGGCTACTACTACGGCCTGCAGAAAACCAGAGTACCCGCTCTCGCACAGATCGCGGAACAGGTCGTAAGGATGAGCGCCGTATTTTTGATTGCGGGCATCGTGCTGGAGCAGGGCCGGGAGATCACCGTAGAGCTGGCCGTGACCGGACATCTGATCGGCGAGATCGCTTCCTGCCTGTTTTCCGTCTTTTGTTATACCTTTCTTCAGCCGGCTCCCCAAACTGCCGGCACGCGCTGCCCGGGAAAAGCTCCGGCATCCGGGCCGTCCGGAGGAAATCCGGTCAAAGCCCCCCACCCTCAAAAAAGCGCCCCTTCCGCGGAACCGGACGCGGGTTTTGCACAGATCGCGCCCGCCCTGATGGCCCTGGCGCTTCCTCTCATGGGCAACCGCCTGATCCTCAACATCCTGTCCAGCGCCGAGTCCATCTGGATCCCCAACCGCCTGACCGCGTTCGGCATGACCTCCTCGGAGGCCTTCGGCGTCTATGGCGTCCTGACCGGCATGGCCATGCCTTTTATCCTGTTTCCCTCCGCCATCACCAACTCCATGGCGGTCGTCCTGCTGCCCGCCGTCGCCGAAGCCCAGTCCGCCGGCCAACAGCCCCGCATCGCCCGGACCGTTACCATCTCCCTGCGCTACAGCCTTTATATGGGCATCCTCTGCATCGGCGTTTTTACACTGTTCGGGGACTCTCTGGGTGTCAGCGTTTTCGGAGACGCCGCAGCCGGAAGCTTCATGCGGATCCTGGCCTGGCTCTGCCCGTTCCTCTATCTCTCCACCACCACCGGAAGCATCTTAAACGGCCTCGGACGCACCCGGACCACCTTCCTCCAGAGCATAGCCGTCCTGCTGCTGCGCATTGGCTTCGTGCTGTTCGGCATCCCCCGCTTCGGGATCCTGGCTTATCTCTGGGGAATGCTGGCATCGGAGCTGCTCCTGTCGTTCCTCCATTTATGGTCGCTGAGGCGCATCGTATCCTTTTCCTGGAATATATGGGAAATGGCCGTGCGGCCCGCCGTTTTTCTCCTCCTATCCGTCGGTGTGCTGCGCTTTCTGCAGGGAATTGCCCAAGCGTCCGCTGTAACCTTTAACCTGCCGGAATTTTTTAATACGGCGATTCAGGTTGCTGTCCTGTCTCTCTGCTACGGCTTTCTGCTCCTGACGGCCCATTGGGCGAGAGAACGTCCCGTGCAGACGACGGAGGGACTGCGATAGCGGGGACATCCGTACCTGCATTTTCGAAAATGGCCGGCGATGGCCCCTGCTTCGCCACACGTCTAACATTCCGCAGATCGCCGGGCGGAGCCGCCGGCGTGAGCAATGGCGGCGTGGCGCGGCACGCGGGCCAGGACTGAAGAACCGCGCACCGCAAAGAAGCGCCGGCCAAGCGGTTTCCCGCCCTGCCGGCGCTCTCTGATCACCCGCCCATAGGATGTTTTGAAAAATACGGCGCGCGAAGGGATGCGGTTTCAAGCCCCCTTTTACGTCTGACGGTCTGATGCCCCGGCAAACAAAACCATGTCCCGCTTCAGCCCAACTGCTTCATCCTGACCCGGAATGCCGCCTGTCCGGGACGGGGCGGGCAGACGAGCCGCGGTCGTGCGGGATATCTCTTTTTGGAAAAGCCAGCGGCCTGCGGGTATGACGGCGTATTTCATACTACCCTCACACTTTCACCTCCGCCATAGCCATCATAATAGTAATTCGTTTCTTTCGTAAGGTTTCCGGAACTGTCATATTCCGTCCAGTCCCTCTCGCTGCCATCCGAATTATATGCGATGAGTTTCATATTGCTGCCGGAACCGTCATATTTGTATTCCCACCAACAGGTTGAGCTGCCGCCATCCGTTTCTTCCTCATAAATTTCCATCTTTCCCTTAGCAGAACCATCTCTGCGTATTGATGGATTCCGTTTACCGCCCGAAGGGTTTTGTCAACTGTTTTTAGGCTTTTTCATACCGATGGCTTACAGAAAAAAGGCCGTCCCGCCCTCCTGGGCCGACAGCCTTTCCCGTACATTCCCCTTCCCTCACAGATACCCATCCGCCGCGTCCTCCGACAAACCGTACTCCTGCTGCAGCTCCCGTCGGATCGCCGCGTCGTCATATCCCAAATGCCGCATCGTCCTCACCGTCCCCTGGATCTGCCCCCGGCTGATGCCCTGACTGATGCCCTGGCTGATGCCCTGACTGATGCCCTGACGAACTCCCTTCTCCATCGCGGCTTTCTCTCGCTTCTCGATCTCCGGCCTCATAACCTCCAGCAACGCCTCGCTCATGTCTTCACCTCCCTCCATCAGCGCTTTCAAAGTCTCCTCGTTCGCGCGCACGCTCACATCCACCACTGAATCCGCTAACTCCCGGTCGTGTTTCCCCGTCAGATGGAGCGACTGTTTCAGCAATTCCAGCAGCTCCCGCTCCTTTAGCTTCTCCGACAGCGCCCTCAGCCATACGTGTCCCTCCGGTTCCAGTTCCTCCGTCACGACTATCTGCACCGCAAACGGCGTCTGCCCCTCCACGTAATAAATCCCGCGGTACGGGTTCGTGAGCCGGAATCCGTTCTCCTCCAGATACCCAAACAGACCCTCCGGCTTTCCCTCGCGCACCAGCGATACCGTTACGTCCCCGGCGCGCACCTCTTCCGCCTCTCTCCCATATGCCTTATACAGACACGCGTAGGCGATCGTCTTGTAAAATGTGTCTTCGTCCAGATGGTCCCCGGGCGATTTGTATTCCAGCAGGTTGTGGCCCCGGAATATCCGGCCGACCTCATTGTCCAGCCGCACCGCCGCGTCCTTCTTGACCACAACCATGTCGACCTCCAGAGGCCGCATGTTCAAATTATACTCCACCTCGAACCGCAGGTGTTCCCGGTCGCCGCGCAGCTCCAGCTCCAGGGCCGCCGCGAAACCGGGATGCCACTGTATCTTTTTATCCCCCATCTTACTCCCCCTTTTCTTTTATTTTATCATCCGGGCGGCGATTATTCAATCCCTTTTATAAGTTTGCCCCGATTCCCCGGCAATACCGCTTGCATTTTCACCGCCGTCCCATTATAATAGATTCAGGATGTAAGCGCTTACAATTCGGAAAAGGAGGCAGGTCCATGAATATTTACGACGTTTCCGCACGGGCCGGCGTGTCCATTGCCACGGTTTCCCGCGTTCTCAACGGCAGCCCCAACGTCAGTGAAAAGACCCGCATCCGGATCCTGGCGGTCATGGAAGAACTGGGTTATAAACCCAATATCTTTGCGCGGGGACTCGGTCTGGACACGATGAAGACCGTCGGCATCATGTGCTCGGATTCTTCCGACCCGTACCTGGCCAGCGCGATCTATTTCCTGGAACGGGAACTGCGCGGCTGCGGTTATGACGCCATTCTCTCCTGCACCGGCGCCTCCCTGTCCCGCAAGCGTCAGTATTTTGAGCTGCTGCTGTCCAAACGCGTAGACGCCATGATCCTGGCAGGCTCCAAATTTATTGAAATGAATCCGGAGGACAACGCTTATCTGACCGAAGCGGCCGCCGGCCTTCCGATCATGCTGATCAATTGTTTCCTGGACGCGCCCGGCATCTACAGCACCGTCTGCGACGATCATGCAGCCATGTATGAAACAGCCGGCCGGCTGATCCGCTCCGGCAGGAAACGCATTCTGTACCTGTACTCCAGCCACTCTTACAGCGGCGTCAACAAGCGGCAGGGCTACGAGGATGCCCTGAACGCCCACGGGCTTCCGGTGCGCGGGGAACTGATCCGCCGCTGCGACAAGGATCCCGGCCAGGCGAAAGAGCTACTGCTCTCGCTGGACGATTCCGGCGTCGCCTTTGACGCGGTCATGACCTCCGACGATTCTCTGGCCGTAGGAGCAGTCAAATATGCCCACGCCAAAGGTTTGGCCGTTCCGAAGCAGCTTGCCGTCGTGGGATACAACAATTCAACTCTCTCCCGCTGCACAGACCCGGAGATTTCTTCCGTGGATACCAAAGTAGAGGCCCTCTGCACCGCCGCGGTCAGGAGCCTGATGAAGATTCTCGGAGGGGAAGAAAACGTTGCGAAGAAAACTACGATCGCGGCAGAATTTGTCCGGCGGCAGACGACAGACCCGTGAACCTGCGGCTTCCGGCTCTGCATCCGGCTGAAGCGCTGCTGCCGGCGCCCGAAACGCCGTATACGGCCAAAAGATTTTTCTCCGCTGCCGGCGCGGCAAACACATTGTGAAGCGTCCTGTGCAGACACGCAGGATTCTCTTTCTGACCGAATGATCTGACAACGCCGAAACAGGCGTCCGGATGTCCTCCTTCCACTCGAAGGGCGTCCGGACGCCTGTTTTGCGTACCATCATGCAAAGGCCACCCTCCCCGGGTCAGCCGATCTCTTTTCTGTACTGTTCCAGCTCTTTCTGATTGCCCAGCACGAAATGATCTTCCTCGATCTCCGTCCACACCGGTCCGTCCGTGGAATAATCGTGGCAGGACGGATCGTAAACCAAAAGCTTCTTATTGCGCTCCACAATCGGATCCGGCTGCGGGATCGCGGACAGAAGCGCTTTCGTATAGGGGTGCAGCGGATGAGCGAATAATTTCTCGCTTTCGGCCAGCTCCACGATGTGCCCCTTATGGATCACAGCGATCCGGTCGCAGATGAAGCGCACCACCGACAGATCATGGGCTATGAACAAATAGGTCAGCCCATGCTCTTTCTGAAGCGCCGAAAGCAGGTTCAGCACCTGCGCGCGGATCGACACGTCCAGCGCGGAAATCGGTTCGTCCGCCACAATGAATTTCGGATTCAGAATCAGCGCCCGCGCGATGCCGATGCGCTGTCTCTGGCCCCCGGAAAACTCATGAGGGAACCGGCTGGCAAATTCCGGCAAAAGCCCCACGTCCAGCAGCGCCTTGTCCACCAGGCGGCGGCGCTCCTCCTCGCTGACCTTCCGTCCGGGCGCATACAAGCCTTCGGACACGATATAGCCCACCTTCGCCCGTTCATTCAGGGAATCCATGGGATCCTGGAAAATCATCTGCACGTCGCGGGTCACCTGCCGATCGTCCTCCGCCGACAGCTTCCCGGAAATGCGCTTCCCGTCCAGGCGGATCTCTCCCGACGCCAGCGCGTTGGCGCGGATGATCGCGCGGCCGATGGTGGTCTTGCCGGAGCCGGATTCCCCTACCAGGCCAAAGGTCTCCCCTTTATAAATATCGAACGAAACGTTGTCGACCGCTATAAAAGGATGGCGCTTCCTGCCGAAATGAACGCTGATGTGATCGACCTCCAGCATTTTTTCACGGGTATTCTGCGTCGTTGCTGCCATCAGCGGTCACCTCCTTTTTTCTCCCCGACTGCCTGCGTATCTGCTGCTTTTGCCCCGGAACCGCCTGCCCGTCTGTCCGGTATCTCTCCAAAGGGTCCTGTCGTTTCCCGTGCGAGGCCGTCCGGTTCATTTCCCGGAACCGGCCAGTCCGCGTTCGGGGGCAATTCTTCCTCCGTCAGACTCCCGGCGGCTCCCGTCGCCGCCATGCCCCCGGCGGCCGCTTTCTCCACCAGGTCCCTGCCCCGCTCCCGCAGCGCCAGGATATGCTCCGGCGGCTCCACCTTCGGCGCCCGCGGATCCAGAAGCCAGGTTCTGGCACAGTGGGTGGGGCTCACCGCAAACATCGGCGGCCTCTTCACAAAATCGATCTTCAGCGCCCTGGGGTTCCTGGGCGCAAACGCATCGCCTTTCACCTCGCGGAACAGATTGGGCGGCGTCCCTTCAATGGAATACAGCGGCTGCCCTTTCATGCCCAGCTGCGGCAGGCTGGAAAGCAGCGCCCAGGTATAGGGATGGCGCGGATCATAGAAGATCTCGTCGCTGGTTCCCACCTCCACGATCTCGCCCGCGTACATAACCGCGATCCGGTCGGCCACATTGGCCACCACGCCCAGGTCGTGGGTAATATAAATCGTCGTCAGATTGTATTTTTCCTGCATCTGATGGATCAGTTTCAGGATCTGCGCCTGGATCGTCACATCCAAAGCCGTGGTCGGCTCATCGCAGATCAGAATCTCCGGCCTGCAGGCCATGGCTATGGCGATGACCACCCGCTGCCGCATACCGCCGGAAAATTCGTGGGGATACTGCTTCGCCCGCCGCTGCGGATCGGAAATGCCTACCTCCTCCAGAATCTCATAAACCGCCTTCTGCGCCTCGGCTCCTTTCAGGTTCTGGTGCAGCTCCACCGCTTCCCGGATCTGCCAGCCGATGGTCTTCAGCGGATTCAGACTGGTCATCGGATCCTGCAGCACCATCGCGATCCTGCTGCCGCGGATGCTCTTCCAGTCCGCGTCCGTTTTCAGAAGCGTCAGTTCCTTGCCGCCGTACTCGATGCTGCCGCTCTCCACATAGCCGTTCTGGTCATTCAAGCCCATGAGGCATTTGACAAAAACGCTCTTTCCGGAACCGGATTCTCCCACGATCGCCAGGCTCTCGCCGGGATACACATCCAGAGAAATGTCCCGAAGGGCGTGAAGCACCTGGCCCCGCAGCGTAAATTTAAAATTCAGGTCACGAACCGAAAGTAACGGTTCCACACGTTGTTTCATCATTCCCGCCCTCCCTCGTCAAGACAGCGGCATGCCCGCCCCGCGGACCTGCCATTTCGTCGGAAAACATGGGGCCTCCCCCTATACATGGTTCTTTGGATCGGCGGCATCCGCGAAGGAATTGCCGACAATATACATGGAGATCGTGATCACCGCCAGAACTGCCGTCGGGAATAAAAGCTGATACCGCAGGGACGCCTGGCTCATCAGCACGCGGCCCGCCTGGACCAGATTGCCCAAAGACGGGATGTCCGTCGGAAGTCCGATCCCGATATAGGTGACGAACACCTCATTGCCGATGGCCGACGGGATCGCCAGGGAAATGCGCAGCGCGATCACCGACACCAGGTAGGGCAGCAGGTTCTTTGTGATAATCCTGCCGGTGCTGACGCCCAGGGTACGGGATGCCAGGTTATAATCCCGGTCGCGGATGATCACGATCTGGTTCCTGATGAAGCGGGCCATGCCCAGCCAGCCGGTCAGACACAGGGCGAAGATGATCGTTCCGATGCCCGGCCGCATGATGTAGGATACCAGAATCAGGATCAGCGTCTGCGGAATATTGTCGAATATATTGTAAATCTCCGTAAACAGGGAATCCAGCTTCCGCACATAGCCCCACAGAGTCCCGATCAGAGCTCCGAACAGCGCCTCGAAGCAGGCTACCGCAAACCCGATTCCCAGCGAAGTGCGGGTGCCGGCCCAGGTCCTGGCCCACAGATCCTGACCGATGGCGTTGGTGCCGAACCAGAATTCCTCATCCGGCGGATGATTGATATACTGCCGTCCCGTCGCCGGATCGTCGTAAATGGTCTTGGGGCTGTGCTGATTGGGCAGAAACGGCTGGACAAACGTAAACAGAAGCACCCCCACGATCACGCACAGGAAAAATACCGCCGCTTTGTTCTTAAAAAACGCCCGCAGGGTAGCTCCCCAGTAGGAATAATTGGAATAGCCTCCCCGTTCCGCCGCCTCGCGGTCAAAACCGGCTGGCGTGAAAAGTTCCTCCTCCGGCAGCCGTTCCCATGCCTCCGCCGGATTCAGCTGTTCTTTCATCTGCTGTTCCAGGGCGTTCTGCAGCTTCTCTTCTTTCATTCCTCTCAATGTCATCAGCGCGCACCTTCTTTCTTCACAAAACTGATGCGTGGATCCGCCAGCGCCATGGCGATGTCGCCCAGCAGAAGCCCCAGCACGGAGATTGCCGAGTAGATCAGCACCAACGCCTGCACCATGGTATTATCCTGCAGCTTGATCACCTGGATCAGCAGGCCGCCCATGCCGGGGATCGAATAGAGACTCTCCACATACAGGGAGCCCACCAGCGTCAGCAGGATCGAATTGGGCAGATACTGCACCAACGGCACCACCGCATTGCGGAATACGTGATTCCGGCTGATGCGTCCGGAAGGTACTCCCTTGGCGCGGGCCAGGCGGATATAGTCCTTATTGGCCTCGTCCACCATATAACGGCGCAGCCACATGGCATAATAAGCAATGCTTCCGATGGAAAGAGAGAAGATCGGCAGGATCCAGGTTTTCAGATCGCTCTCCTTAAAAAGCATCGAAACTCCCAGAAGATCGCTGCCGTAAAGCTGGATCAGCAGATGATAGACTGCCGACGGCACCGCCTGTATCACCACGATAAAAACCGTGCCGAACTTATCCCAGGCTTTCCATTTGGTGCGGGTGGACCTGGCCATCAGAATGCCCAGGGACATGCCCGCGACCAGGGAGACGCCCAGGCTTATCAGTCCCAGCTTAATCGAGATAGGAGCTTTGGACGCCACGATCTTGGCGATGGAATACCCCTCGCGGAACTTATTGGAAGTTCCCAGATTGCCTTCCAGAAGAACCTGCTTTAAATAATTGAAGATCTGCACCGGCAGCGGCCGGGTCAGTCCCAGCCGGGTCAGACCTGCCTGCACCTGCGCCTCCGTCAGCTTATCAATATTATTGAAATAACCCTCAATGGGCATCTGGCGAAGCAGCACAAACACGATACAGATGACGATCAGAAGCGTAAAAATGGCGTGAAGCACACGCTTGGTAATATATTTTGCCAATAGGCCCTCTCCTTTCCTGTTTATAATACGGTTTTACCGGATTATCCCTGGCGGCATCGACACCGCCACAGACGATCCGGTAAAACCGCATGACCCGATCTGCCGCAAAACGGAACGGTTCCTCCCGCCCGGCGCGTTTCCGCGATCTTCCTCCCGGCATCTGCCGGTCTTTTTCGCAGAAACTGCGTCAGGCGTTCAGAACAGAAGCTCATTTCACAGAAGCTTCGGCATTATGATTCTGCATATCGGACTGTTCTCTCCGGCGTCTCCGCGCAGCCAGCGCACGCAGATTATTTCGCCAGAGCAGCCGCACGGTCTGTCTCCCACTTCTCATAGACGGCGTTGAACTCGTCCATGCTCATGGAAGTGTCATACAAATGCTGGTATTTGTAACGCTGCAGCGCCACGCCGTAAGGAGCGTACTCGCCCTCCAGCGGGTTCAGGTTGGAGATGGTGTAGCTGCTGCCGGAGATCTTGTAGGGAACCACGATCGCGTTGTCGATCAGCAGCGCTTCCGCTTCCGCAAACGCGGTATAGCGGGCCGCGTCGTCGTCGTAAATCTTCGACGCGCCCACAACTCCGTTGTTCGGATCCACGGCCAGACCTTCTTTCACCGCCGCATCCGTGCCGTAAACCAGTTCGTACCACTGGGCGAACAGCGCTTTTGTCGCCGGGTCTTCGCTCTTATCCCACTTGCCGTAGCTGTTGTCCAGGCCGAACGGCTCGGTATAAGTCTGAGGGTCCGCATAGTCCGCGCCCCAGTTGGTGTTCATAAACGCATATTTGCCGGCACGGCGGACCGCAGCCAGGAATCCGGTTTCCGGTCCCGCCTGAACGATGATGTCGATAAAGTCGCTGCCCAGCAGGCCTTCCAGCTGCTGCTCCACGATCTGGCACTCGGAATCCCAGTTGGAGGTCGTGGGGTTATAAACCGTCAGGACCTTGACCGGGAATTTGCAGCCGGCAGCCTCCAGTTCCGTCCGGGCCTGCTTTGCGTACGCCACAGCCGCATCCGCATCGAAGCTGTCCCCGTCGGAATACGCTTTCAGCGCCGGATACTGGGTATAATCCAGGCCCGCGCCTACCGCGAACGTAGCGGGCGTAACCGTATTGCCGACCAGCAGCTCCGGATTGTAAGGATCATAAGCGGCCAGGGCGCGCACACGGTCCAGACCGGCAGCCAGAGCCTTGCGGAAGTTCACATTGTTCACGGCGATCTTCCAATTCTCCGGCTCGTACTCCGCGTCGAACTGCGGATCAAAGTTAAACGAATAGAAATAGCTGTAGGAAATGTCGTTGCGGCCGCTGTGGATCAGGTCCTTGTATTTCTCGTCGGCCAGCATGCTGTCCAGCAGGTTGGTATCGATCCCGGCGCCGTCCACCTCGCCGTCCATATACATCTGCAGGCTGATGCTGGAAGCCTCCGCGTTGTAGGTCTCGCGGATCTCATCGATGAACACGTTTCCGGCATCCCAGTAGGTCGGGTTCTTCGTCAGAACGCGCTCCTGCTGCGGCTCAAAAGAAGACAGTATGTAAGCGCCGCAGTACAGCAGGCTGTCGTTGTCCAGACCGAACCCGTCGCCTTTTTCCTCCAGGAACGGGCCGTACACCGGCATGAACGTGGTGTAGCTCAGCACGCTCAGGAAGAACGGGCAGGGCTGATCCAGCGTGAAGACCAGGGTGTAATCGTCCGTGGCCTTGACGCCGATGGAATCTGCGGACACCTCGGCTACCGGCTCGACCACATTGCCCTCGTCATCCTTGCCCTCGGGATCGCCCGGGGTGATGCCGTAGGTCTCGCAGTCCAGCAGATAGGCGGTATACTCATAATACTCATGGGCGTTGGTGATCACGGAACCGGTCTCATACATGTACTGGTTGTCGGAATCATGGCGGGCGTCGTTCACATACTGGGCCGTGCTGACCCAGTCATGGGCCGTCACATCCGCCACTTCCTTGCCGTCCTTGTCCACCCACTTGACACCCTTGCGGATGTGGAACGTCCACTCGGTCATGTCGTCATTGCTCTCCCAGGACTCTGCCAGGGACGGGATCAGATTGCCGTAGCAGTCATACTCCACCAAACTGTCCACGACATTGGCGCCGATGGACCAGTTGTTGGTCAGGCCCGTGGTCAGGTAATTCAGCGTCGTCACTTCGCTGGCGTACAGGGTCCTGTAGACGCTGCGCTCCGCTTCCCCGCTGCCGGAACCGGTGGTCTCCCCCGTATCCGGACTGCCGCAGGCAGTCATACCGGCAGCCATCACTCCGGCCAGGAGCAGGGCCAGCCACCTCTTGTTGCTCTTGCACATAATTTTTCTCCTCTCTTTCTCTTCCTTCCTCTTACCGCTCTGTCACCCGCAGACACTCTGTACAGATCGTCTGTCACGCCAAAAAGGCAAACTCCCGTGTACGCCCTTGTACATCGAATGTTTGCTTCTGAACGGTAACCGGCGCTTCTGTACTTTACAGTTTCGCATTTTTAAAGCAAACAGCCATAAAAAAACTGGGGCGGTATGGTCCCCAATCCTGCTGTCCTCAATTCGAAACCGCATCTGCTTCTCTTATATATAACAGATTCATCCCCCTTTGTCAATGAAAATTTCAGGAACAGTGAATTTTATCCCGGTAATTTTACGGCAATTTCATCGCAATTTTATCTTCCAAAACCGCTTCCGGCAGACGCCGGCCCCGGACCGAAGCCGCCCTGCAGAAAAACCGCCGCTGCTTACGGTTTTCCAAAAAGCAGCGGCGGCTGTTCCGTTTGCCATATATGGTCTCTTCCTTACTGTTGCGGTATTGCCTTGTAAATCATCCGGATCTGCGGCTTGATCAGTTTGTAGATAGCGCCGCCTGCTTCCATCTTTCAATCACACAATGATGCTTCTTTTCCCTTCTGTCATAACTGATCCCTATCAGCAATATCTCGCCGAAATCCTCCAGAGCACCCGTATAATTTCTCTCCTTTATCTGCTTAAGAGCCCCCTCTGCCGTCTGATCCCATTTCAATTCTGCCAGCATTGCCGGTCTGTCCGAATGTTTCCGCGGAATAAACGCAATGTCCGCAAATCCTTTTCCGGACGGCAGTTCCCGGATCAGCGTATAATCTTTTCTCGCACTATAGTAGGCAATCGTAATCACACAGCTCAGGGAAGCTTCATTGTGATAAGAAAGTACCGACGTATTCATTTCATGAATCCGATCCAAATGCAGGGCCACCGCATCAGCGTCGCCCCTCCAGGTTTCCTCCAGAAGCTCTCCGGACTCCCGCAGCGCTCCCGCCACATGTTCCCATCCCCCATCCTCCATCACATTTTCAAATTCGCCGGCCACCTCCCGGTTCGGAATATATACCTCCTGTGTCTGGGCATCGTAGGCCAGATATCCGAGATGCACCAAAAGCGTCAGCACATCATCCCGGCTCTTGATACTGGTCATATCATTCTGAAATTTCTGAGAATTAATCCGACAGCGCCCCCCGCCCAACATCAATACCACCGCATCCTTCAAACCATTGAAATCCATATTGATATACAGTTTCAGGGCTTCGTAAGTCTCCGTACCGGTCCAGTAGCTGCCATACTCCCGGTTTAACATAGCCTCCACCACAGACCTGGGACTGTAAATGGATCCGGTTCTGCGGAAATGATAACCGTCATACCATTGCTGCGCCCCCTCAAAATCCATCTGATAACGCCGGCACAGGCTTTGTACCTCGCCTTCCGTAAACCCGGCATACTCCGCCAGAACCCCCGGATTTACCATCGTAAACTCATTAAAATTATTCAGCGCCGACTGCGTGCCGTATTTTTTAATCGGAAGAATTCCCGTCATATACGCCAGCTTTACAAAACGGTTCGACGGTGCGCTCTTAAACAGCCCCCGCAGCAGATTAATGTATCCCTCCTGCTGCTTCTCGTCGTACCTGGCTTCGCGGAACAGGCAGTCCCACTCGTCGATGATGATCACAAATTTTTCACCGATCGTTTCACTGATCCTGGCTAACGCAACCGGAAGAGAAACCACCGTATCACTCAGAATACCGGGAAATGCTTCACGAAGTTCCCCGATCACTTCCCGCTGCAGAACAGCCGCGATTCCTTCCGCCCCCGTATCCGTCATGCGGAACCATGCAATATCCAGATACAGCACATACGAACGATTCCGATATTTTTCATAAGAATCGTCACCGGAAATCGACAGATGATCAAACATATGCCCGGAATCGCAGGATCTGTCATAATAGGCCGCTAGCATCTTAGCCGTCACGGATTTTCCAAACCGTCTGGGACGGCTGACGCAGAGATATTTCTGCTCCGTCATCATGATACGGTTTGTGAACGCAAGCAGGCCTGATTTATCTACATAGATCTCTGAATTCAGCGTCTCCTGGAACGCATCGTTCCCCGGATTCAGATAAATTCCCATACAAAAGCCCCCTTTGCCGCTTATTCAAATAGTAGCATAAAAAGAGAGCTTTTGCAATTAAATACTGACCGAAGCCGCCCTGCAGAAAAACCGCCGCTGCTTTCGGTTCCCCAAAAAGCAGCGGCGGCCGTTCCGTTTGCCATATATGGTCTCTTCCTTACTGTTGCGGTATTGCCTTGTAAATCATCCGGATCTGCGGCTTGATCAGTTTGTAGATAGCGCCGCCTGCTTCCTGACCATACTCTTTCTGCAGAGTCTGGTGCAGCTTCTGAAGCTGTTTGACGTCATAATCACAAATGATCCTGAAGATCCCCTCCAGATGCGCATCGTCCGAATATTCCTCAGATAACAGATTCTTAAGCATCTCTTTTGCTTCCACACGGTCCTTGGCTTCCTCTTTTTTCTCAGGAAGCGTCAGTTCCGATCTGGTCTGTCTCTTCACCGCCGTCTCCCGGCTGCTCCAGAACTTGACCACCGCGTCGTATCCGGTATCGTTGGAAACGATGATATACTCCGTCTTCGGGGCGGATCGGATCAGGTATCCCAGATAGGAAACCAGTTGGAAATCCAGCCCGTTCTTGCCCGGATTACATAAAATCATATCAAACGAGGACGGATACCGACGGATAAAATCAAGGTCCATATAAGATATCCCCGGAGAATTTTCCGTGAAGAACAGAATCATCAGATCCTTACTGCTCTTTATGGGCAGCAGCTCCTTCCATGCACTTCCGATATTCTCTGTGTCAACCAGATAAGCCCTACGATTCGCCATATGCATCCTTTCCCCATATATGGCAACACAACCATCATACCATGGCCGGATGGTTCTGCCAAGGGGGAAAATGAAAAAATACAGCTAAATTATGGCGTTTTTGGCAGCCGGTCTCCGCATTCATCTCAATGGAAAGCACGGTTCTGCCTATAGAAAGGAAACCGCGTGGTTTGGGCGGATCGCGTCAGCTAATGATATTCACGCCGAAATCACGCCTGATATCTTTCAATTTGGGATTGTTCGTTTTATTCACTTCCGTAATTCCGGTCTTCTCGATATTCAGGCTTTGAAGATTCACGCAGGCGCTTATGTCAATGGCTGTAAGAGGGTTATTGTCGCAGGAAAACTTTTCAAGACCCGTAAGCCCCGATACATCCAATTCTGTAAGTTGATTATCGCCGCAATCCAGTGCCGTCAGCGTTTCGCATTTGTCAAACTTAAGAGAAGTAAGCCGGTTTCCGGAGCAGTCTACAGATGAAAGCGCCGTGCAGCCGCTGAGATCCAGTTCGGTAAGGATCCCTGAACAGCTTAAGTTCTTCAATGCCGTACAGCCGCTGACCGAAAGCGATTCCAGCTGGCCGCCTCCGCAGGACAACTCCTTCAGCGCGGAATCCCCCGAAACATCCAGCTCCGTCAGATAATCGTTAAAGCGGAGATCCGCCCGGGACAGAGCGGTATAGCCTGATAAATCCAGCCGATCCAGCTGAGTGTGTGTGAGATTGATCGAGCGAAGAGAATCGCGGCAGTCAATCTTCAGCGAGGCCAGCTGCTCTGTTTCGAATCCGGTGAGTTCCTCTAACGACCGGCATCCGCTCAGGTCCAATTCTGTCAGCGCGGTTCTGGACACGGTAATATGTTTCAATTTCTCCAGTTCCCCTATCGTAACTCTCTCGGTAGGGGAATCCATGATTTCTACTGTCTCAAATGCCGTGCAGGGACTTATATCCATCACTTTTATTTCCGTCTCGAGACGGAGTGTAACCAATGAACTACAGTCGCTAAGATCGATCTCTGTAAGATTACCGTTATTTATAGTCAATTCCTCCAGACCTGTACAGCCTGTAAGATCTATCGTTTCAAAATCCTCGCATGAGCTAACGCTCACTCTTTTAAGCCAGCTCATCCCCGACAGATCCAATACTTTCACATCATCTCCATTAATATCCAGTGACTCCAAGCTGGTCAGATACTCGCCTCCCTTAAATTCAACCACTTTCTTGTTTTGAAGTTTCAACTCTGTGATCCTGGCGATCTCCTCCGGATCCAATATCTTATCTCCATCGCTATCGTACTTGGACATTTGAAGTACTTTTCTTAATCTTTCGTCGGGAAAATGCGCTTCATCAATCGGTACTTTTTTAGCCTTGGGTGTCTCAGCGGTTTCTTCTCCGCTGCCGTTCCCGCTTTCTTCCCCGCTGCTGCCGCTTTCGTCTGAGCCTTTGGAAACAGCGGCCGTACTTTCAGGAACGCTCTTTTTTCGCTCTCACCAGAATCCGAACAGGCCACAAGCGCGGCTG
Source organism: uncultured Lachnospiraceae bacterium (assembly GCA_947626915.1). Taxonomy (GTDB): domain Bacteria; phylum Bacillota; class Clostridia; order Lachnospirales; family Lachnospiraceae; genus UBA3402. The sequence goes on along the minus strand of CANQUA010000018.1, from coordinate 4,762 downwards.
CCGCCAGCGTCAGTCCCCCCAATATCAGCCTGTGATACCATTTTCTTTTCATACGCTTCCTCCTTAACAGCTTCATCCGGCTCCGTCCGTACGCTGCCGCTTCGTTTCGTTCCTGCGGAATTTGACCGCCACGAACGCCGCCAACAGAAGCACGACAAACAATACCCCTTTCCATGTGACGGTAAAATGATAATGCCAGCCGGCGGCTGCATTCAGGACGCAGATCCATTCAAAAACAAAAACCACCAAAACTCCAACCGTCATGATATTTGACAGGACAGCGGAAAGCAGGCCCATCTGCTTCCGGAGAATAACCGGAACGAGCGCAAAAACAATTCCCAACAGGAACAATACCAGAACAACGTTCCCCAGCACCGGCGCAAAGTCCTCAAATACTTCCTCCTCCGCCAGCCCGAATACAAGCGCGCCGGGGCCGCCGGTGAGCAGGTACATATTCGCCAGAGCGTAGCAGCCGGTATTTCCCGCCTGGTCTTTCCATGCCGCAATCTTTACAGACTGTGTATTATAGATCGGAATACTGATTTTCTCAACAGGCATTTCTCCATACAGATCAAAGCCATCCGCCAGTTCATAGGTGCCGTCGTCCGACATATAATAAACTTCCAGGCGTACCCGGCTGCCATCTGCATTGTCCACATGACCCAACGTAAATTCCAGCGAAGAATAGTCTTCGTCACATTCAATATATATTCCGCAATCATTATAATTGCCGCAATTCATCACAAGCCCATTCTTATACGTTTTCCCTTTCATCGAAAACGTGCCGCTTCCTCCATTATAAACGGCGAATCTCCAGCCATCATGCATATAGCCATCCGTACACATTCAGCCTCTCCAGCGTCGGATCCCCGTAGCTCAGTTTTCCTCCCGACACGGACAGTTCCTCCGGCAGGAACAAATTCAGCAGTTCTTCCCGGTAATACGTATGTCCGTCGATCTTCGCCACATAATCTTTCAGCGTCGTGTCGAGCTCCTCTCCCTCGATCAGCAGGTCCGGCTCGCTGAACTGGACCTTATTCGCCGGCTTGCTTTCCTGGGGTGCCTGACTGGCAGCATACAGCTGACCGATGTAGTCCGCCGCCGCGTCTACCGCGGCATTGCCCGTGACCCAGGCTCCGTCCTGGCCGGTATAATACCACTTCCCATCGGACGGATCCTGGAACCAGCCTTTCTTCATCAGGCCGTCTCCGCCCATATAGTACCACTTCCCGTCTGTGTCCCGAAGCCAGGAGGACACCATATACGTCCCGTCGTCCTTGACATACTTCCAGTCGTTTGCGCCCGCCTGCTGCCAGTAAGCCGCCATCGCGTTCATCGCGCCGCCGCAGGAGATCGCCGCCGTTAACACTATTACCGTCAGTTTCTTTGTTTTCATACACTGCTCCTTTCTCCGGCAGGGACTCTTCGCCCCGCCTTGCCCATTTGATTTTCGCGGCTTTTTTCAAAAATACCCGCCGCACATATTTTCAGACAAAACAAACATATCGTTCATTTCGTTGTTCATCAATTCGTTTCGTTGTTTTTCGTTCCCTCAGGAACCTGTTTCATGTAATTATGTATCTGAGGTGAAACATATGGAATTTGGGGATATTCTTCGTGAGTTATTAGAAAACAATGAACTGAACCAGAAAATGCTGGCGGACGAACTGCATATTTCTCCTGCCGCCATCGGCAACTATGTCCGCGGCAACCAGGCCCCCGATTATCAGACCTTAAAAAAATCGCTGATTTTTTTCATGTTTCCACAGACTACCTGCTGGATCATCCGTCCGAAAGCGGTCTCGACCATCGCGACCGGAAGCTGCTGCAGATCTTTCATTCTCTGAACGAGGCGCAAAAGGAGCTGTTTCTGGAGCAGGGGAAACTGCTGATCCGCTGCAATTACCCCCCGAAAAGCCGTATTCCGACTCAAAGGAATGACAGTGGACCCAAGCGGCGTTCCAAGGCTCGCAGCATCGCAAAAGCCGTCTCTTCGATCCAGGATGCGGCTTTTCGTCTTCTGCTTTTTCATTCGCTGCTTTTAAAAGGAAACGCACCGCGGCGGCAGATACCCGCTGCTTTTCCGGGACTTTCTCACGGTTGTTTTTCATAGATCGCGAAATGTTCCTTGCTTTACGGAGGCTCTTGCTTTATAATAGTGACAGGCCACATTCGACGGTTTTTCCGGTATCTCTTCCGCCTCCATGTGCATTTGCGATCAGGAGGAATGTAGGAAGTGAAAAAGACTTTAGAGAAAGCCGATTCCTACAAAAGAGAAACTCCAGAGGAGAAAGGTACAGAAGAAAAAGTTACAGAAAACAAGACGGCTGACACAAACGATGCGGAGAAAAGCGGCGATCCCTATTCTCCGGCCGCGCATGTCCGGGACGCCAACAGCCGCACCATCTTCCGCAGCCGCAGGCTCACCTGCCAGTTTCTGCGGGATTACAGCGGCCTCTCCATCTTCTCCGACCTGCAGCCGGAGGACATCGAGGACGTGACGGACCATTACCGGGCTTTCCTGGGCGTTGAGTTCGAGGCAGATACCGTCAAAAAGGTGCGGATTCGGGTGAAAGACGGCGAGCGAGAGGTCTTCGTGCTTCCCTTGATCGAACATAAGTCCAGCGTGGACTACGACGTCGCCATGCAGCTGCTCCGGTATATGGACGTGATCTGGTACGATTACAAGAAGCAGCAGGAAAGCCGGAAGCCGGGCAGCAGCGGCCGGAAAAGCTTCCGCTATCCCCCGATCATCCCGATTGTATACTATGAGGGACGGGCGGAATGGACGGCGGATATGCGTCTGTCGGACCGGATCGACCCAAGCGGCGGGCTCAAAGAGTACATACCGGACTTCACCTACAAGGTGGTGCGGGTACACGGCTACAGGAACGAAGAGCTGAAAGAGAAGCACAACGAGATGTCCCTGGTAATGATGATCAACCGGATCCAGAGTCCGGAGGATTACACGGAGTTTTTGAGATCGTCGCGGGAGTATGTGGACGAGATCTACGAGGGGACGCCGGAGGACATCCGGGCGGTCTACCGCGAGATTCTGTGGTCGCTGTTTCAAAAGATGCATGTGCCGGTGGAAGAGGCCAGGGAGAAGCTGGCGGAAATGGAGGAAAGCGGTATGGGATATCTGTTTGAGAATGCAAATTTTGACAGCATGGACATCCAGGCGGAGCGTCGGAACACGGCGGAGGCGAGGGCGGAATTGGCGGAGGCGCGGCAGAAGCTGGCGGCCGCGGAGCTGAAAGCGGAAACCGCAGAGCGTTTACAGGAAAAAACAGGCCAGGCGCTGAAAGAAACGTCAAATAAGCTCACCCAGGTCTGGAGTCAGCTGGTCGCCATCTGCATGAGCGAGAAGTTATCCCGGGAAGAAACGCTCAAATGTCTGCAGGAGCGGTACGGTCTTGATGCCGGCGACGCCGTTTCCGCGGTGGAACAATTTGAAACGAACGAGTAAAGTACGATATAACAAATGACCGGAAAGCGCGGGAGAGGCCGGAAGAGCCGAAGATATCCATGTGACCAATCTACAAAATGCGATAAAAAATGGGAGGGGCCGTGTATCAGACGGCTGCCTCTCCCATTTTGGGCTTTGCCCTAAATAAACAGATCTTCTGTCATCCGTTATTCGTCCCAGTTATGGTACACGCCCTGGACATCATCGTCATCGTCCAGCATATCCAGAATACGGTTCAGTTTCTTCACCGTCTCCTCGTCAGTCACCTCCACCCAGGTTTGGGGGATCATCGTGACCTCGGCCTCCATCATCGGGATGCCTGCCGCCTCCAGGGCCTCACGCACCGCGCCAAGATCGTCGGGAGCCGTGTAGATCTCATAACTCTCGTCTTCCTCCGCAAAATCCTCCGCACCCGCGTCCAGAGCCGCCATCATCAGTTCGTCGGCGTCCATATCGCACTCTTCCTTATCCACAATGATCTGCCCTTTTTGATCGAAAAGATAGGATACGCTGCCCTGCGCGCCTACGTTGCCGCCGCCTTTGGTAAAAGCTGCGCGTACATTGGCCGCGGTACGGTTCTTGTTGTCGGTCAGAGTGTTCACAATGATCGCGACCCCGCCGGGGCCGTAGCCTTCGTAGGTCAGACTCTCATAATTGACAGAGCCCGCATCGCCGGCCGCTTTCTTGATGCCGCGGTCAATGGTATCGTTGGGCATGTTGTTCGCTTTCGCCTTGGCAATGGCGTCGCGCAGTTTGGAGTTGCTGGCCGGGTCCGCGCCGCCCTCTTTCACCGCGACCGCGATCTCACGGCCTATGATCGTAAAAATCTTCCCTTTCGCCGCGTCGTTTTTCTCTTTTTTGCGCTTGATATTGGAAAACTTTGAATGTCCTGACATGAACTAACTCTCCTTTTCTATCTGCTCTCTCATCCGATTTTTCAGCCTCTCGGCATGTCTGTTTTATCTTAACACTGATTTTTCCATCTGGCAAGTATTTTTGAAATTCCCACACAGGCGGACAGCCGCTTTACGGAAAGTCTTCATCCGCATGTTATTTGGTCAAAACCGTATCCGTCAGCATCAGCCCGCCTTTTGTCCTGCCTTCCACATAAAACGTGATAAACTGCGCCCCGCTCACATCCAGCGTAAATTCCTGCTCCGCGTCCGCGTTCGTCAGTTCCAGACGGTCATAGTCCTCCAGCGGCGCGTCCTCATGATCGTCCAGATAAATGCTCAAATAGACGCTCTCCCCCGCCACGACCACATTCTGCGGGATGCTGAAGTACCCGCTGAC
>CANQUA010000017.1 GCA_947626915.1 uncultured Lachnospiraceae bacterium | reverse complement strand
AAAAACCAGCATTGCCGCAAGGAGTGTGAGGATCAGTTTGGGGAAGCGGTCGATGATCCTTTTTAGAGCAGGCGCAATGATATTTAACACAAATAGATCCCGCACAAACCATAGCGGGTCGAGCATCGGGAAATAATAGGTATGATCGGAATTAGGGAGTCTGCCCAGATAGGCATCCAGGTATTCCTTTACACCCCATGCAGCGATCATTTTATCTTGATTGGCGAAGAAATGGCTCGTTAGGGGGATACTCTGGCCGACAAAATAAAAAACGATCCAGAAAGTATTGAGGATGAAATACGGAACCATCAGGGTCCGCAGTTTTTTCTTTATGTTTTCCTGCCAGCGGAAGTCCCTGCGGTATAAAAGGATTGCAGACAACAGGAAGAAGCCGGGAACAGAACACCGGACGATTACCTGTGAGATCAGGCATTTTATCTGTTCCAGCCAGGGCGATGCATTCATAAGGATATCGCCGTCAGCGAAGCGAACCTCTTCCCGGTAGGAATGCCAGAAGATAACCATGATTGTGAACCAGAATTTGAGGATCTGGATCCGCTTTGATTCTTCATTACTAATAAGGTAGTGGGTCTTTTCCATTTTTGTGAACTCCCTTTTATTTTATCATCCCAGCATAAGCCGCGCCTGATAGTATTTGCTGATAGACATTGCCTGCCCTTCTGCTATACCGATGATCGGTTTAAAAAAGGACGGGAACATGTAATTGTATTTCACTTCCAGGACAATCTCATCCGATGGCAGAACCGGCGTAAGTAAAAGCTTCGGGTCGAAGAAACGATCGAATCCTCTGCCCGCTCTGATACAACGGTCGAAGGTTACCCGGATCTGATAGAAAGGCAATGTGAATGCCTCCCTATCGTAGTCAATGATCACAACAGGGAGGTATCCGTCTGCCTGAAACAGCCGGTAAAGATGCGCGGCGGCTGATTCGGAATGTGCAAGCAGAAAAGAGGGATCGATGTCTGCCTTCAGGAGATGCTGCGCTTCTTCATGGGTCAGATTGATGCTTTCCTTATAGATTCCGCCCTCCTGCCGGTGTTTGATCTCCAGCTTGGCATATTTGGCTGCAGGCTGATAGATGCGCAGGCGCAGCTTCTGGCGGAGATCGACGCCGTCGTCTTTTTCGTGAAAGTCGCGGTTAGACGGTGTATCGTAGTAAAGGCTGCGGATCGGATATCCGTGTTCATTGACCGAATAGATATCCGGATGCATGACGGCGGATATCATTTGCTTTAAGCGGACATACTGCAGATAATTAATTAAATACTTATCTTCATGTCGATAGACCGGTTTCAGTTCCATTGTATTGTTTCTCCCTTACCTGCGTAGAATTCTTCCATAAATGAGTCCATATAGGAAAGCCGGTTGTCGAAGAACGCTTTCATCGCGTTCAGATCCTCATAAATATCGGGCACCATTGGATCCGCGCCAAGGAGCTTCATGGGCAGAATAGGCGATGCGCTCCAACGCTCCACATGATGCTCCAACTCAGAGCCGTAGGCGGACAATATTTCATCCAGAAGTCCATTCAGATAGTCCGGCTGAAAAATTTCCGCACGGTATTCTTTGTACACTTCCAGAAACTGCTGGCGAAAATGGGGATTATCCATCAGTCCCTGAAACAGGATCGTACTCCACTCCGGAAGCTTCTGGGAATAATCCCAACCGTCTGCCCGGTCCTCCAGCAGGCCCATCGCGTAAAGCAGCGTGTTATGGGTGTAATCCATACAGGTGAGATCCTGGTCGTACAGTACATATCGCCATTTCCCGTCGCTGTATGGGTTATCCGGGTCTGTCTGGTGAGAGCGGAAAATCCGCATATTATTATCCGGCCAGTCACAGCAGGCAAAGAAGATACGAGCCCATTGCTGACGGATATAGCTGTCCAGATCGACCTGCTCCGCAATAGATTGATATGCGTCTTCGGTGGTCATGTCATGTGAGAGCGGATAGTACTGCAAATTTGTATAATCGGTCAGATCCTGAGGATCGCCGCTGACAAGGTCAATATTCCGGTCATTGTATTTGATGAGCGCCATATTCTTTTTGTCCAGGCCAAAGCGCGCGGCGATTCCCTTGGGGGTGATACGTTCACGGAGGGCGGCGACACCCCAGAACTCACCGTTAAGGTATAGGGCAGCCGGTTCATACAGCTGAACATACAGGTTGTCGTTCAGAAATGGAACAGATCCCAGGACATCCTGTAACGCTCCGGTGATAAAATTCCGTTTTGTGCGGAGTACCAGCTGGCTCATATCAACCGGGCGGTTATCCTGATAAGTAAAATCCACGTCAAACAGATTGGAGTCTCCATATTTTGAGGTGGCATAGAGACGCAGGGAACGGTTGGGCTGTTTGGCTCCGGAAAGGCCGCCGTTAATACGGAGTTCAGCACTCTGTCCTGTTGATTTGAAATCCGATTCAGCAGAATAGAATTCTACATGTACAGGACGTGACGCGGCCTTGCCTCTTAATGTATAGTTTCCGATAAGATTATAGTTTTCCGGATTTGTAGTATTATTTTTGGTTACCGGTGCATATCTTCCTATCACTCCGCTTGTATAAATACCATTGAAGTAGCCGAACAGGTTGTCCGGATCGGTAATCAGAGAGACAGTGGTGACTTCGGGGGTTATCCCAATGAAGTAGGTGGCGTCTGTCGTGTATTCAGAGAGATAGCCGTCCCGGCAGATACGCGCACGGATGACGGTGCCTTTTGTTACTGGTTCAGTGCCGAATCGATACAGCGTGTTCATCTCGTAAGTTGTGAGGATTTCGGCATAGCGGTTGGGACGGGAGCTTATATCCTCGATATAAATGGGTTCTGTATACGGTATTGAGGAAAGATCAGGAACTGTGCCGTCGATGGTATAGAACACAGTGGTTCCTTCCGGATGTTCGATCGTCAGATAAAACGGTTCCTCGTAAAACCCTCCGGGGCAGGAGAAAACGGGCCTTTCACGGTCGACGGTTTCCGTCACATACCGTGAGACCATGGATGCGGAATTGCTGTACCCGGGGGTGGCTTTGTTCAGCAAAGCGGGATTTCCTCCATCGTAGGCTCTTCCGTAAGGAATCTCATTATAACAGGTCTGATATTCAAAATAGTCTGCTACTACGCCGTTCGGCGCAGTCAGGACGATGCAGCCTCCCCTCGCATTCAGTCGGAAGTTAAGAGGAAGTATATCGCCCAAAGCACCAGCTATCTGGCCGGTGCTGACGAGCAGAAATCCGTTCGGTTCGATGATGGAATCCGAAAATGTGTACATAAACGGATCATCCGGATCGTCGGAAAGACCATAGCCGTTGAGATTGATCGCATCCTCTGTACCATTGTAAAGTTCAATCCATTCGACGCCCTCGGTGCTGTCATCGGATACGGCGGAGCTGTTTGCCACGAATTCATTGATACAGAGCGCCGGTTCCGAGACTTCTGTACGGAGACCGAGCAGGATTCCGCCGATCAGACTTACCCCTGCTAATGCCGGAAGGATATAATTGGAACGTCGAACCATGTGTTATTCACCTCCGAGCTCACCTTGATAGGACAGCAGATGCATATCCAGATCCGGGAACTCATTATGAAGCTGATTCAGAAAATCGCCGGTAGTGCCGCCGAAAAGCAGCTCATAGGTACATTCTGTCTGATTGACTGTTTGATTGGTCATACGGAGAACAAAACGGATACAGCCTTTTTTCAGAGAAGCTTCCAGTTTTTCCGAATCTATACGGCTTCCGTTAATAACCAGAAGATAGGGATTCTTCTCAGAAATGGACAGTTTATGGAAGATAAGAAGGACGGCGCCGATCATCACAGAGCCGATGATGCCGATGGTATAGACGCCGGTTCCGCAGGACAGACCGACACCGATCGCCCAGAACAGGAAAGCCGCGTCGCGGCTGTTCTTGACCGCGGTGCGGAAACGGATGATGGACAAAGCGCCGACCAGACCAAGGGACAAAGCCAGGTTGCTGCCGATGATCATGATGATAAAGGTGGTGACCAGCGCCAGCATCAGGATCGTAATATTGAAATCCTTGGAGTACATGACGCCGGTATAAGTCTTCCGGTAGACAATGTAAATACAGACGGACAGACACAAAGCCACAAGAAGACCTGACAGGATCTGGATGACCGGAATAGACGTATTGTTGGCGATGAGATATTTAATAATTTCAGTTTTAGACATGGCTTCCTCCTAATTTTTCTTTTTAATGTATTTCTTTATCATACGTGCACCGATTCCCTTAAGATACCGGAATTCCTCCGTGTGGTAATAAACCAGGATGAAGACGGTATTGGGGATCAGGACGCAAATGATCATTTTAAGCAGAAACCCTGGAAGGGTTTCCGGAACCAGTCTGCAGCACAGCCCGGTGATTCCCCCGGCTAGGACTGTGATCAGCGTGTAGACAGCAAACCGGACGAAATAAGAAACTGGATTCCGGTTCAGGCCGAATCGGTAGAGTACAACAGGCTCCACCCAGAACGGTACCAGAAGCGTACTGATCATTGTACCCAGGAGGATTCCCAGGATCCCTAACGGGCCGGAAAGCAGGATGGATACGACCAGGTTCAGGGGGACCTCGGCCAGCGGAGCAAAGCGGTCATGCCAGAACAGCCCCATGACCTGCTTGGTGTTGCTGACCGGTTTCCGCATGGCGGCGAGATAGAAGTTGATTACGATGACAGCCACGGTACTTTGCGGAAACAGGTATTGTTTTCCCAACCAGAGGGTAATGAACGGGTTGAACAGGTGGAACAGGCAGATAGCGCAGAAGCCGAACAGCCAGGCGGAAAAGAAGGTCTGGTTGTTGACGGCGCGCAGCTTACGCTCGTCGCTTTCGCTGGCGTTTAAATTGCCCATGCTGGCCATGATATCCATATACATCCGGTTGATGATCCGGTGGAGGGTATCGGTAACCAGCAGATAGTTGGAGTATAATCCGACTGAGGCCAGACTGATGAATTTGGCCATCAGGATATTGTCTGTGCCGTATATGGCCACATCGCCGAATTTGTGGAACACCATGGCACCCACATTGCGGCGGATGGCAGCAGTATCTTCCTGCGGGAGCGTCTTTACCTCTTTTTCTTTCAGGTACGGATATCTGCGGTTTGCTGTTACGGATATCCATATATTGGTTGCGATAGAGGAAATGACCAGGCACAGGATATAAAGGATATAATTTTTAAATACAACCAGCACGATCAGCTGAACCACATGCTGTGCCAGCTTCACATAGGTGCGGATCAGGGTTTCCACATATTTCTTCTGATCCGCGAACAGCAGGGACGCCTTGTAGGAGAAGAAATACGAGATGCCGGAATCCAATACATGGAGCATATAGATCAGCTCGACATGCGAGATATCCCGCGGCATTTCTTTCACGAAAAAATCGAGGAAAGGAGTCAGCGAGAACCCAACAGCCAGAATCAGGATTCCGATAGCGGTATACGCTCTGCGGTACAGACGCATCAGCGATTTGATCTTTTCCCGGTCACCGACAGCAAGAGGGCGATAGAGGCTAAATGTGATGGATGTTCCGAAACCCAGTTCAGCCACGGACAGCAGGGACAGAATGTTGGTGAACAATCCGTTTAAGCCCAGATACTGTTCGCCCAGCACGACGATGAAGACCCGGCGGACGACAAAGCTGATAATAAAAAGAGGAATCTGGGTGAATATGGTTGATTTCATATTTTTCGCAATATTATCGACCCGATTCATAAGGGTTCCCTCCGGTTAGCAAGATTACTGTTATCATTGTGAAGGAATGGCTGGGCAGTGTACGATTTTCATTTCATCCGTTAATGGTTTTCTGCGGTGACTCCATTATTTCTGATTATGACATCCTGTTTTTCAAATATCGCCGGACTTCCTCTTACGGTATAGCTGGGATCGTACGGGCCGGCCTTACCGCCATGTGAGACATTTTGAGTAAAGGTGAGTTCCTTGTCAGGCTGAAGCGCATTGTAGAGGGCTATGACGCCGGACGGAGGAGAAACATAATCTCCCAGTTTGGCGCTGAAGCCTCTGATCCTGCATTTGACGCAAGGAGCAAAATAGCAGGTGTCATAATACTGTCCCGCTTCGCTCCAGTCGGGTGCCCAGCCGTCGTTCCGGCCGGCATCCCCGCCGCCGATGTCGCACATCCACGGGATCGAGATATTGATGCTGGTTACTTTATCATAAAGTGCGCTGACAGCGACGGCCTGAAAGCCGCCCATGGAACCGCCCGCGGCGTCGATTTCTGTCCCGTTCCACAAGTCGCTGAATTTTTGCTCCACATATCGGATCGCCTGGATATCGCGCATGATCATTCCAAGAAAATAACAGTTCTCGCGGGTGTCGTCCTCATCCACCCAGCAGTCCAGTTTTTCTGATTGTTTCTCATAATAATCGTTATCCTCATCATTTTTTATACTGTGAGGATTGACAGAAACACCAATCACTCCCTCTTTTTCGTATGGTTCCGCGGAATCGAAGCCATAACCCTGATAGCGCATGCGGATTTCAAGTGAATGGGGACTGGCGTTTTTCGGGACAGTGATATGCAGATATACCTTATCCCAGGGACTGTCTACGACCGCGTCGTAGATATCGTAGTGGTCGGAGTGATTCTCTTTACATTTTTTAAAGAGGACTTCATTGGGGGATGAGGCCATCAGGATGGCTATCTGGGCATCCCAGAACTGCCGGAAATCCGCGGGAGCGGGTCTGGCAGTGGTGATTCGGTCAAATCCGAATACAGCGCTTCCGGTAAATTCGCCGTCGAAGGAGGACAGCTGTTCGTGTTCCTGATCGACGGCGGCTATTTCCAGCTTCGCGGTTCCGGGACTGGTGCAACCGGGAAGCGTCAGAACGAGCTGCCCCGACTGTCCGGGCAGATATCCGCTTGCCTCCGTGCCGTCGTCTGTGCGGTACTCATAGTGAAAGTAAGGAGCGGACACCAGACGGTTTTTGCGGAGCAGGGATACGCGGAATGTAACCGTATCGCCGCAGTTGTAGGAGAGGGGGTTCTGATTGGTTTCTCCGGTAAATGCAAGGTCGGAGTCCTTGGAAAAATCTTCCGAGCTGTCGATGGTGTAGGTGCCGTATTCGCTGCAGCCTGATGGAACGATGGTGCCGTATTCGGAGAAAAAGTCTCTAACGATCTGATCCATGTACGGAAGAGCATATCGGCTGTATACGGCAAAGGTAAGGATGCCGCGGTTTTCTTTGACGGAATATTCGAGCATACGGAGATTATTGTCTACGGTGAAGACGATGGTTTTCTGCTTTTTCGCGTCGGAGCGGCTGGGGGTATGTCCGGTGAGGTTCCGGATTACATCGGAGATGTCATCCAGGGACGCAAAGTCGGGCTCGTCGGTGTAAAGCTCGTATTCGGACAGAGAGCAGGCTTGGCTCCTGGTGTCAGATGAGCCGCCGGATATGACGTCCGGCGTTATTCTGGCAAACGACGCCGGGACATAAGAGACGGCCAGCAGCGCCGCGATCATTCCTGCGATGGTTGAAATCCGCATCATCCGTTTCACCTCATACATAAAATTATTTCTTATTATTATCAGGATCTTCAGAACGCGTCGTCGCTGCGGAACACCTTCTGCACGGTCTTCAGAATGATTTTGACGTCCTCGAGGATGCTCCAGTTCTCGATGTACTCGGTATCGAGGCGGACGACCTCTTCAAAATCCGTGATTTTGCTGCGGCCGCTGATCTGCCAGAGACCTGTGATGCCCGGAAGCATGGACAGACGCCGCTTGTGCTGCGGGCTGTAGCGCTCGTACTCGTCCACGGTCGGCGGACGTGTGCCGACGATGGACATGTCGCCTTTCAGGACGTTGAAGAACTGGGGGAATTCATCCAGACTGGTTTTGCGGATGAAGGTTCCGATGCCCTTGATGATCCGGGGATCGTTGTCGATCTTGAACATCATGCCGTTCTGGATCTTGTTTTGCGCCATCAGTTCTTTCTTACGCTCCTCTGCGTCCATATACATGGAGCGGAATTTGATCAGCTTGAACAGGCGCCCGCGTTTGCCCACCCGGTACTGGGTGAAGAAAATAGGGCCGGGCGATTTGATGAAGATGATCGGGCCGATGATGATGGTCAATAGAATGGTGATCAGGCAGCCGATGACCCCTCCGACCACGTCCATGACGCGCTTGGCGAGAGACTGGCGGAAGGTAACGGGGCTGATGGTCGTGGTCAGAACGTCGTATCCGAACACATTGCTGATGCTGCGGTTGGGGAGCGTGTGGTACATTTCTTCCATATAAATGTGTACGGTTACGCCCATGGAGAGAAGTTCCCGCGCCAGCTTCAGCGTCATCGAAGAATCGTCCGGGACGCAGATCAGGACTTCGTCGACTACATTTTTATGTACGTACTCGATGATGGTGGAACGGTCCGCCGCGACGGTTACGGTCCCGATCTGTTTGCCGATCATGGACTCATCCAGAATCGCCAGGCCGAAGAACTGGTAGTTGCGGATGAAGGACTTGGTGATGGCGGTGATCATGCGGGTTGCGGATTCTTTGGTGGCGGCGACGACGATCTGCCGGGAATATTTGACGTTGACGTAACGGTAATGCAGGTAAAATTTGTGGCTGAACCGCATGAGGAGCGTAAACGGCACGTTAAATACAAAGTAAACGACAAAGATGCTCTGCGGTATGGTCGGCATCAGGTTCAGGAAATAAAACATGAAGATCAGCATCGCGAAGATGCCGAATTCCAGCCGGATAATAGCCCCCAATTCGCGGAGATAACCGCGCTGCAGGATGCTGTTGTAGGCATCCAGTATGATACTCAGGAATATATGCAGCAAGGGGACCATGCATGCCCAGATGCGGAGGGGGAACAGGCCTGTTTTCAGATACAGGACATCGACGATATAAGTGCAGAGAACAGCCAGTTCGATGGCCAGACAGTCAACTACTAAAAAGTCAAGATGTCTCAGAAATCCTTTTCGCATATGCGTTCACCTCCTGTATGCCTGCTATCATTATACAAGAATCCGTTCCTTCCGGCCCGTCGCGTTAGGAAACGGATCGCGTCAGTTGGGTAATGGGTGAGGGGACGGATTGGTGCGGGGGGATGCGAAAGCCGGTTGCAAACCGGGACGGTTGATGATATAATCGGCTAAAATGAGGAGGTGTGGCTGTCCGCGGAAGCGGCAGGGCATGGCAGGTAGAGGCAATATGTTTCGCAAACAGAAAAAGCAGAATTTTCCCTGGAAAATATTTTTACGGAATCTGGCGGCGGTGGCGATTCCCATTGCGCTGCAGAATTTGCTTACGACGACCGCCAGTATGATCGATACGATGATGGTCGCGCCGCTGGGGGAGCTGTCTGTCGGCGCGCTGGGGCTCTGCGCGCAGTTTTCCTCGCTGATGTTTTCCGGCTACTGGGGGTTCGTCGGCGGAGGAATGCTGTTTATTTCCCAGTATTGGGGATCCCAGGAGGACGACGGGATCGAGCGTTCCTACGGCATGACGTGGATGTGCATGATGACGGTGGCAGTGATCTTTGGCTGCCTCGCGATCTTTGCGCCGGAATTTATCATGAAAGTGTATACGGACAAGACTGCGATTCAGGAGATTGGCGCGCAGTACCTGCATATTGTGGGCGCGGCGTATTTTATGCAGATCTTTTCGATGGCCATGAGCTGCCTTTTGAGGGCGACGGAGCGGGTGAGGATCCCGATGATCGCCTCGGTGGCGTCGGTGGGCACGAATCTGGTGCTGAACTGGATTTTCATATACGGGCATTTCGGGTTCCCGGCCATGGGAATCCGCGGGGCGGCTCTGGCTACGACCTGCGCCGCGGCTGTGAATGTACTCGTGATCTACCTGTTGGCCTGGCGGACCGGGTATCCGTACCTGTTCCGGGTGCGGGGGCATTTCAGGTGGACGCGCCTGCAGCTGAAAGGCTATTTTATAAAATGTTTCCCGATCATTTGCAATGAGGTTCTGATCGGCGTGGGCAATATGGTGATCAATGTCACGCTGGGGCGGCAGCCGGAGCATGTGATCGCGGCGCTGGCGGTGTTCCGGACGCTGGAAGGGCTGATCATCGGCTTCTTCGCCGGCTTTTCCAACGCGGCCTCGATCCTGGTGGGGAAATGCGTGGGTGCGGGAGAACTGGATACCGCTTTCGAGCGGGCCAAGCGGCTGGTGTATCTCTGCAGCGGGGTGATCCTGGCGGCCAATCTGGTGGTTTTTGCGTTCCACAGGCCGCTTCTGACGGCCATGAGCCTGTCAGGGGAATCCTACGCGGCGGGGACCCGGATGCTGCTGATTTACGCGGTGGTGTCCGTGATCCGTATGGGGAACTGGATCCAGAACGATACGTACCGGGCATCCGGCGACGCGGTCTACGGGACGGTGCTGGAGATCGTTTTCATGTACGTTATGGTATTGCCGTGCGTGCTGGGGACCGGTTTCTGGCTGAAAGCGCCTTATTGGGCGATCTTCGCCTGCTGTTATATTGACGAGCCGGTCCGGTATGTGCTGATGCAGATCCATCTGTATTCCGGCAGGTGGGTGAAGCCGGTTACGGAGCTGGGTGTCGCGGCGCTGCCGGAGTTCCGCAGGAAGCTGAGAGAATAACCGGCGGTTTGGGTTCCGCGGCGGGCCGATTCCTGTCTAAATACCATCTCTTCTGCATAGAAATAGAGAGGAGGTGGTATTTTGCTGAATGGGTTGTGGGCGTTTATGATACTGGCAGGGGTTTTGTGGGCGGCGGTTCACGGAAATATGGCGGCCGTGACCCAGGGAGCGCTGGACGCGGCGGCGGAGGCGGTGGCGCTCTGCGTGACGATGCTGGGGGTCATGTCGCTGTGGACCGGGATTCTGAAGATTGGGGAGCGGGCTGGGCTGATTGACCATCTGGCGGAGAAAATGAGTCCGGTGCTGCGTTTTTTGTTTCCGGATCTGCCGCCGGATCATCCTGCTAACCGTTCGATTGCCGCCAATATGATTGCCAATATCCTGGGGTTGGGCTGGGCGGCGACGCCGGCTGGCCTGAAAGCCATGGGAGAGCTGGCGGAGCTGGAGGAGGAACGGCGGGCGGAGGAAATGGCCGGGGCCGGTTGCGCCCGGGAACCGCGGCGGCTGGAGATGAATGGGAAGCGGAGTTTGGTCCGGCGGTCTGACGCGGAACAGGGCCGGCGGCCGCAGGAAGAGGAATCCGCGGTTTCTGATGCGAAGGGGCCGGCGATAGGGAACGCGGGCCGGAAACGCTGTTTGGCGG
The DNA here is from genome assembly GCA_947626915.1 of uncultured Lachnospiraceae bacterium. GTDB lineage: Bacteria > Bacillota > Clostridia > Lachnospirales > Lachnospiraceae > UBA3402. The sequence continues at coordinate 35,726 of CANQUA010000017.1, read as the reverse complement.
CTCCGCCGGGCACGGCCAGCCGGGAAATGTGTACGTTCCTGATCGTTAATATTTCTTCGCTGCAGCTGATTCCAATCAATATGATCGCGTACCGCAGCCAGTACGGCAGCGCGGCCCCGGCGGCGATCGTCGGGCCGGCGATTCTGGCGACGGCAGTCAGTACGGCGGCGGCGGTCGTATTCTGCAGGATCATGGACAGGGTGACGGTATGACATGGCTTCTGTATCTTTCTGATTATGTGATCCCGTTTACTATTTTTTATATCGTCGGAATGGGCGTAATGATGCGCCGGCCGGTGTATGAGGATTTCGCGGAGGGCGCGAAAGAGGGAGCGCGGACGGTATTCGATGTGCTGCCGACGCTGGTGGGCCTGATGGTGGGCGTAGGGGTGCTGCGGACGTCGGGACTTCTGGATGCGGCGTCGGGGGCGCTGGGGCATCTGAGCGAAGCGGTGGGGATACCGGCGCAGCTTCTGCCGGCGGCGCTGGTGAAGCTGTTTTCTTCCGGGGCGGCCACGGGGCTGGTGCTGGACATTTTCAGGCAGTACGGACCGGATTCGGAGCTGGGGCTGGCGGCGTCGCTGATGCTTTCCTGTACGGAGACCGTATTTTATACCATGAGCCTGTATTTTATGACCGCGAAAATCAAGAAAACCCGCTGGACGCTTCCAGGAGCGCTCCTGGCGACGGCAGCGGGGATTCTGATGAGTGTGTGGCTGGCGGGGCGGCTTGGCAGTTAAGCCTGCTCTTCCAGCCATTTTTGGAATTCTTCGCAGATCACTGTGTAGGGGGCGGGACCCGTATCCAGCAGGAACTGATGGAAGTCCTTCAGCACAAAGCGTTCGCCCAGGGTTTCCATGGCCTGATCGCGCATGTGAAGGATCTCCAGATATCCCGCGTAGTAGTCCAGGTAATTGGTCGGCGCGTTCAGCATGACCTGGTAGAGGGACTGGACCACGTCGGTCTGGCTCACGTCAAAGTAGGGCTCCAGGAATGTGCTGACCTGGTCCATGGTCCAGCCAAAATAGTGGATATTGATGTCCAGCAGGGCGTGGAGGCCCAGGTTGGCGGACGCGTTGTGGGCAAGGAGCTGGCCCAGCGCCGGGGAAAGGCCGTTGTCGGTGGTGTAGGAATAATTTTCCACGTAAGTGGCCCAGCCTTCGCTGTAGCTGGTGAACGACAGGACTTTCCGCAGATTGTTGGTACAATGGGCCAGAAAGTACGTGTTCTGGTACATGTGGCCGGGCAGTCCTTCGTGGGCCAGGGTCGTGTAGAGAGCCTGGGAATCGGAGGTGCTGTCCGGGTTAATGTAGATCACGCAGTCGTCGTAATCGTCGATGGGCGGCACCAGAAAAAACGCAGGGCCCAGCGTCAGGGAAAGTTCATCCGGTACGAATTTGGTTTCGTAATGGCAGTCCGGGATCGCCGGGAAGTCCTTCTGTATCTGGTCCGCCAGGTGCTCCAGGATCTGCTTCGGCTCCGTGTAGCCGAACGAGTAGTCCAGGATCTGGCCGGCAGTTTCCGGATGTTCTGCGAGGATCCGGGACATGGCGGACAGTTCGCTGTCGATCTGATCCGCGATATCGTCCCGCAGTTTCTTCACGGAATCGTAATTGACGCCGGTTCCGGCGAAGACCAGGTATTCATAGTAGGCCCTCCCGTCCGGGAAATAGCTCAGTCCCTGCTCGTTGGTGCAGGAGCCCTTCAGGGCGTTCAGACCGTCCAGCAGCTGCTGGTAGGCGGGAATGAAATCGGACTGCACGATTTTCAGGTTCCGGGTTTTATATTTTTCGCGCTGCCGGTCGGTGAGGCCCTCGAACGCGTCGATGCGCTGATTGAACGTTGTGGTCATGAAATTGCTTTCGGCAGGCAGCAGATAGCCGGCGCAGCCGTCCGCGATCTGGGTCACGCTTCCGTCTGTCATAAAAAGGCCGGCAGCGGCTTTTTCCTGTTCGAAAGCCAGGATCTGCGCATAATAGTCGTCGATGGAAGACAGCAGCGTCAGGTAGTCCTCGATATCCTGTTTTTCCCGGAACGTAAATTCAGCCAGGAGAATGGGAAGCTGCGCCTGGACGCCGGTAGACGCCGCCAGCGGTTCATAATAAAGCTCCAGCCCGTCCCCGGCTTCTTCCGCCAGCAGGGCTTTCTGCAGGATCCGGTAGGTCAGCTGGTCGTCTTCATTCAGGAGACCGGGATCGATGTCCGCCAGCTGTTTCTGGAACATGCGCTGCTGACGGCGTTCTTCCTGCATGGCCGTCAGAGAAAAATCTCCGAAGCTGACCGGGTAATCGGTGATGCCGTAAGCTTCCGGATCCAGCAGAGAATAATGGAGATTCAGGTAGGAACCGGACAGCTGCTCCTGCAAAAATTGATTGCAGAGGCTTTCAAATGCTTTCGCGGCTTCCTGACTGGCAAGAAGGGTCTGGGGGTCGTAGAGGGCGGGGGATTCTGGTTCTGCGGCCTGTGTGCCGGATGTGCTGCCGCCGTTCGGACCGGTTCCCGGGGAGGCGGTCTCACCGAAAGAAGCGCTGCTTTCTGCGGACGGGTCCTGACCGGAATCGCCGGGGGCGGTGCCTGTACCGTCTGCCGTATCGCCTGCGGAAGAGCCGGCCGGGGACTGGCTGCGGGGGTCAGCGGCGCCGCTGTCCCGGGTAAGCGTTTCGCCGGGGGCTGTGTTCGGTTCGCCCGGGAAGGAACCGTCGTTTGCGGCTTCGGCGCTCTGCCCGGAAATCGTCTGCCCGCCGGAAGGCTGCGCGGGCCCCTGAACCGGGCGGGAACAGCCGGCCGCGGCGCACAGAACCAGGGCCATGCTCAGAAACAGGCACAAGCAACGTTTTATGGGCAAGGGACCATTTTTTCTAAAATATGCGTTCATGGTACAATCCTCCATTTCTATTTAGTATAAATTATATTGCGGAGTTTGGCAACTCATGAAAAAAGATTGACGAATCCATTGAAAGACGCTAAACTGAATTATGGCGTACCGGCCGCGGATCAAAAGGCCGGCGGAGAGAAAAGCTATGAAAAAGGAGACTGATTATGTGTAAGGACTGCAGGAAACCGTATTACATTACGACGGCGATCGCCTATACCTCCGGCAAGCCGCATATCGGGAATACGTATGAGATCGTGCTGGCGGACAGCATCGCGCGGTATAAAAGGGCCCAGGGGTACGACGTGTTTTTCCAGACCGGGACCGACGAGCACGGACAGAAGATTGAGCTGAAGGCGCAGGACGCGGGCGTGACGCCGCAGGAATTCGTGGACGGCGTGGCGGGCCAGATCCGCTCCATCTGGGACCTGATGAATACTTCTTACGATAAATTTATCCGCACCACGGACAAGGATCACGAGGTCCAGGTGCAGAAGATTTTTAAGAAAATGTACGACCAGGGGGACATTTACAAGGGCTATTACGAGGGCCTGTACTGCACGCCCTGCGAATCATTCTGGACTGAGTCCCAGCTGGTGGACGGCAAATGCCCCGACTGCGGCCGCGAGGTGAAGCCGGCCAGGGAGGAAGCTTACTTCTTCCGGATGAGCAAATATGCGGACCGGCTGATCGATTATATTAATGAACATCCGGAGTTCATCCAGCCGGTGTCCCGCAAAAATGAGATGATGAACAATTTCCTGCTGCCGGGCCTGCAGGATCTGTGCGTGTCCCGGACCTCGTTTACCTGGGGGATCCCGGTGACGTTCGATCCGAAGCATGTAACCTATGTGTGGCTGGATGCGCTGACCAACTATATCACCGGCGTCGGCTATGACTGTGACGGGAACAGTACGGAGCGGTTTCAGAAATATTGGCCCGCGGACCTGCATCTGATCGGCAAGGATATCATCCGATTCCATACGATCTACTGGCCGATTTTCCTGATGGCGCTGGGTCTGCCGCTGCCGAAGCAGGTGTTCGGCCATCCGTGGCTGATGATGAACGGCGGCAAGATGAGCAAGTCCAAGGGCAATATCATTTACGCCGACGATCTGGTGCATTTCTTCGGGGTGGACGCGGTGCGCTATTATGTGCTGCATGAGACGCCGTTTGACAATGACGGCAATGTGTCCTGGGATCTGGTGGCGGAACGGTTCAATTCCGACCTGGCGAATATCCTGGGGAACCTGGTGAGCCGCACCATTTCCATGAGCAACAAATATTTTGGCGGCGTGGTGAAGCGGACCGGCGCGGAAGAAGCCATGGACGCGGATCTGAAAGCGGCCGTGCTGGAAGCGGTGAAGAAAGTGGACGCGAAAATGGAGGAGCTGCGGGTGGCGGATGCGATCACCGAGATTTTCGGCATTTTCCGCCGCAGCAACAAGTATATTGACGAGACGGCGCCCTGGGCCCTGGCGAAAGACGAGGCGAAGCGGGACAGGCTCTCCGAGGTGCTCTACAATCTGACGGAGGCGATCACCATCGGCGCGTCCCTGCTGGAGCCGTTCATGCCGGAGACATCGCAGAAGATCCTGGCCCAGCTCTGCGCGCAGAAGCGGGAGCTGGCGCAGATGGATACGTTTGGGCTGTACCCGGACGGGAACAAGGTGACGGAGAAGCCGGAGATCCTGTTTGCGAGACTGGATACGAACGAGCTCATGGCGCAGGTGGGCGCAATGTACGTGGAGCGCGAGGAGAAAGCGGCGGCTGAGGCGGCCCGGATTTCCGCTGCGGACGGGAAGAATGAGACCGCGGGTCCGGACGGGACGAAGAGCGGCGCGGGAGACGGAAAGGCCGGAGGCGCGGGCGCGCAGGGATGCGGAAACGCGGGGGCAGGCGGTCCCGCAGACGGGCAAGACGGTTCTGCGGACCAGGGAGCAGGAGCCGCGCAAACCGCGGGCGGGTCTGCGCAGGCGGATGGAGCGTCTGCCGGCGCGGACATAGAGATAGAGAAAAAGCCGGAGATCACCTACGACGATTTCGCGAAGCTGCAGTTCGCGGTCGGCGAGATCATTGCCTGCGAGGAAGTGAAGAAGTCGAAGAAACTGCTCTGCAGCCAGGTTAAGATCGGAAATGAGGTCCGTCAGATCTGCAGCGGCATCAAAGCGCATTATACGCCGGAGCAGATGGTGGGCAAGAAGGTCATGGTGCTGGTGAACCTGGCTCCGCGGAAGATGGCCGGGCTGGTGTCCGAGGGCATGCTTCTGTGCGCGGAGGACGCAGCCGGCAATCTGGCGCTGATGACGCCGGAGAAGGAAATGCCGTCTGGGGCGGAGATCTGCTGAGAAGTCTGGAATAGCGGGGAACACCGGGAGAGAACGCCTGCGGAAATCTCCGGTTCTGCGGTGAGGGAGGAAAAGATGGAAACAAAGCGACAGATGCAGCCCGGTCAGACGGCAGGGGCGGTTCATCCCTGGTACCGCTGCCTGAGCGGCAACGCCCTGAAAATGATCGCGATCGTCACAATGCTGATCGATCATGTCGGGGCGGCGCTGCTGGAATCGGGGCTTGTGCGGAGCTACAATGCGGGGCAGCTGGCGATCTCCTACAACGAAGCGCTCCGCTGGTGGAATTTCGATCAGATCCTGCGGGATATCGGGCGGATAGCGTTTCCTATCTACTGCTTTTTGCTGGTCGAGGGATTTCTGCACACCCGCGACGTGAAAAAATATGCCTTGCGGCTGGGAATCTTCGCGCTGTTGTCGGAGATTCCCTTTGACCTGGCGTTTGAACACAGTCTGGTATATATTCATTCGCAGAATGTATTTTTCACGCTGCTTCTGGGACTTCTGGCCATGATGGGGATCCGGTGCTTCGAGGAGAACTGGCAATACCGGTGGCTGGGCCTGGCCGCGGCGGTCCTGTGCTGTTTTCTGGGGGACGCGTTCTATACGGATTATGGTACCTTCGGCGTGTTCTTCATTATTATGCTGTATGCATTTCGGAACTGCGGCTGGCTGCAGGCTGCGGTCGGCGCGGTTCTGATTGCCTGGGAGAAAACGGCTCCGCTGGCATTTATACCGATCCTGATGTATAACGGGACCAGGGGGAAATGGAAGCTGAAGATCCTGTTCTACGCGATCTATCCGATCCATTTGCTGATCCTGTACGGGATCTGGCTCATGATATTTTAAAGGAGAATGAGATGCGATGATTTTCGATACACATGCTCATTATGACGACGAGGCATTTAACGAAGACCGGGAGCAGCTCCTGGCGCAGCTGGCAGAGCAGGGTATCGGTACGGTTACGAACGTCGGCTCCAGTCTTGCGTCTACGAAGACAACGCTGGAACTGGCGGAGAAATATCCGTTTATGTATGCGGCCGTGGGCGTACATCCTTCGGAGACGGAGGAACTGGACGAGATCTGGATGGTTTGGCTGAGGGAAATCGCCGCGCGGCCGAAAGTGGTTGCGGTCGGAGAGATCGGCCTGGATTACCATTGGGAGGAGCCGGAACGGGAGCTGCAGCAGCATTGGTTCCGGCGTCAGCTGGATCTGGCCCGTGAAGAAAAGCTGCCGGTGGTGATTCACAGCCGCGACGCCGCCCAGGATACGCTGGATATCATGAAAGAGGAACACGCGGAGGAGATCGGCGGCGTGCTGCACTGTTTTTCCTACGGGGTGGAGATGGCCAGGGAATATCTGAACATGGGGTTTTATCTGGGAATCGGCGGCGTGCTGACATTCAATAACTCCAGGAAATTGAAAGAGGTGGTGGCCTACGCGCCGATGGACCGCCTGGTGCTGGAGACGGACTGCCCCTATCTGGCGCCTGTCCCCTACCGCGGGAAGCGTAACTGTTCCCTGTACCTGCCCCATGTGGTGCGGGCGGTCAGCGGGATCAAGGGGATCCCGGAGGAAGAAGTGATCGCCGTTACCGAGGAAAACGCGCGGCGGCTGTACCGCCTGGCGTGAGGCAGAGCCGATCCCGCAGCAGGGAAAGAAAGGATTTACGATATGCCGTCGCTTGGCAATCCCAGGAATACCATTGAGATCATTCAAAAGTATCATTTTGTTTTTCAGAAGAAGTTCGGGCAGAATTTTCTGATCGACACCCATGTCCTGGATAAGATCATCCGGGCGGCCGGGGTGACGCAGGAGGACTTTGTGCTGGAGATCGGTCCCGGCATCGGCACCATGACCCAGTATCTGGCGGAGAGCGCCGGGCGGGTGGCGGCGGTAGAAATCGACGCCAACCTGATACCGATCCTTAAGGAGACGCTGGCCGGTTATGACAATGTGACGATCCTCCATGAAGATATCCTGAAAACGGATATTAAGGCGCTGGCGGATACCTGTAATGGCGGCCGTCCGATCAAGGTAGTCGCGAATCTTCCCTATTATATTACTACGCCGATCATCATGGGGCTTTTGGAGGGCGGCGCTCCCGTGGACAATCTTACGGTCATGGTCCAGAAGGAAGTGGCCGACCGGATGCAGACCGGCCCGGGCTCGAAGGATTACGGCGCGCTGTCCCTGGCGGTTCAATATTACGCGAAACCGTATCTGGTGGCCAATGTGCCGCCCAACTGCTTTATGCCCCGCCCCAGCGTGGGCTCGGCGGTCATACGGCTCACGAAGCTTCCGAAGCCCGCGGTAGAGGTCAGGGACGCGGAGCTGATGTTTCGGATCATCCGCGCGTCTTTCAACCAGCGGCGGAAAACGCTTCTGAACGGCCTGAGCCATTCCGCGGAGCTGCCTTTTTCTAAGGAAATGATCGCGGCGGCCATCGAGCGGTGCGGTTTGCCGGCTTCGGTGCGCGGGGAGACACTGAGCCTGGAGCAGTTCGCACGGCTGTCGGATCGGCTGGGAGAGGCCGCGGAGGATCGTTTGGGGGATGCGGACGGCGGAGGGATCTCCGTCTGACGGCGACGATGGATTTGCGGGAAGCCGCGGCTGCATATGTGCGGCGGCGCGGGGATAGTCCGGACTGGCGGGCGGCGCAGAGGCAGTTCAGGCTGGCCTGCAGTGCAGGGACGCGCAGGGACCGCGTAAAAAAAGAAATGACTTGTTCCGGTTGAACCGGGTAAGGAGGAAAAATATCTATGTTAGGCATTATCGGCGCCATGGCCCAGGAGGTTGCGGCCATCAAGGACGCTATGAGCGGAATGGAGATCTGCACCATAGCCGGGATGGAGTTTTATAAAGGAACGATTTATGGCAAAGATGTGACGGTGGTGCGTTCCGGCATCGGCAAGGTGAACGCCGCCATTTGCTGTCAGATCCTGGCGGACCGCTATCATGCGGACGCGATCATCAATACGGGGATCGCCGGATCCCTGCGGCCGGAGATCCGCATCGGAGACATCGTGCTTTCCTCCGACACCCTGCAGCATGATATGGATGCTACGGGCTTCGGTTATCCTGTGGGCACGATCCCGCAGATGGAGACGTCGGTATTTCCGGGCGATCCGGAGCTGATCCAACGCGCCGCGGAGAGCTGCGCCAGGGTGAACCCGGAGATCGGCGTGCATGTGGGACGCGTGGTCAGCGGCGATCAGTTCATTTCCGACAAGGCGAAAAAGAGCTGGCTCCTTCAGACCTTTGAAGGGTACTGCACCGAGATGGAGGGCGCGGCCATTGCCCAGGCGGCGTATTTGAACGGCATTCCGTTCCTGATTATCCGCGCTATCTCCGATCAGGCGGACGACAGCGCCGGGATGGATTACGAAGAATTTGAGGCGAAAGCCATCGAACACAGCGTGCGGCTGGTGCTGGATATGATAAAGAACGGATAACCTTGGACGGAGCCGTTTTGAGACCGTACGTGAGCGGCAGGTTTCCCGCCTCACAATCACTCTGAACCCCTTAAGAATCGATTTCTGTCATGATTTGACGAACGATTCTAGGGGTTTTTAACTTCCCAAATCAAAAAACTCCCGCTATAATGAATCTCGCCAGCCGGACAAGCAGACCGGCCGACGGTGAGCGCGCAGGCGTCGCCCGGAACAAGCGGCTGGCAGGACAGCTTATGTGAGATAGAAGAAAGGAGTTTCATGATGATGTTGCAAATTCTGGAATCGGGACAGGCGCTGTACGCGCTGGCTGCAGCATGTGTCCTGGGGCTGCTCTGCAGGCTTACGGCACGAACCCTTTACGGAAGATTAATGAGAGAAGTCGATAATATGGCACTGACGAAAAACCGCTATCTGCGCGAGTTCAAACAGAAAGCAGAAAATACATACCGGCTGAATCAGGGGCTGCACAACACCCAGGCCTATCTGGAAAAGCAGCTATCTGCGTATCGTTTTATGGGCATCAGTCTGAACGGCTGGAGCAATCTGTCCGGGCAGATGACCGTCCTTTGCTTCCTGCTGGGAGGGGCGGCGGCCTTTGCTTCCTACTGGTACCGCTGCGACAACTACTATATTGTGCTGTACGCGGCGACAGGTATTCTGACCGGATTGCTGACCTTGTTTCTGGATTTCGGCGTGAATCTGGGCGAGAAACGGTCGCAGCTTTTGAGTTCGCTTCAGGATTATCTGGAGAATTCGCTGTTCTGCCGCCTGTCCAGGGAGACGGCGGCAGCGGCCGAGGAGGGCCCGCGCGCCGTCTCGCGGGACAATGGCCTGGTCCGGGGCGGGTTCCGGACGGGGATTCGGGATAATGGCCGCGACAGCGCAGGAGAGGCCGCGGCCGGGCGCGACGGCGGCGAGAGCAGGCCCGGGCGTGAGGAAGCAGGGGCCCGGGCAGGTATCCGCAGCATTGCCAGAAATGACCGCGGGGAGCGGACCGAGGCTGGAAAAGGGGACAATTATCAGGAAGAGGACCGCGCGGCCGCCCGCGCCGCCAGGAGAAACAGCCGCCTGGCGCGCAAAGGGCAGCAGGAGGAGCCTGCCGAGGTCCAGAGCCAGGATCCGGACTATGTGAAAAAAGGGCTGGAGCAGATCGCCGCCAGCCGGGAGAAGGGAAGGTCGGACGGAGAATGGATCAAAGAGCTGGCGCCGGATGAGCTGGAGCTGATCGGAGAGATCCTGAAGCAATATCTGGCGTAAAGGCCGCGTTACCGGATAATTTTCTATCGCAAAACAGATGGAATTGTGGTATAATCAGGGAAACGTATCACTTGCAGCCGCCCGGACGTCCGGGTGAGCGGCGCGGGCAGGAGGATACGGTCCGCGTCCCTGGCAGGCGCGGCGTATCGGTTTCCGCAGGTCATGATGCGGTATGAAACCAGACAATATGATAAAAGGAGAGTAAGACTATGGGAAGAGAAGTGACGTTCGATTATTCCAAGACAGCCGGATTCATTTCGGCGGAAGAGCTTCAGAACATGAAAGCCTCCGTTCTCTGCGCGAAAGAGACGCTTACGGGCAAGACGGGCGCGGGCAATGATTTTCTGGGCTGGATCGATCTGCCGGTAGACTATGATAAGGACGAATTTGCCCGGATTAAGAAAGCAGCCGCCAAGATCCAGGGGGATTCCGACGTATTGCTGGTCATCGGCATCGGCGGTTCCTATTTGGGAGCCAGAGCCGCGATTGAGTTCCTGACGCACAGCTTTTACAATGTGCTGGATAAGGCGGACCGGAAAACGCCGGAGATTTATTTCGTTGGCAACAGCATCAGCAGCAAATACATCAAGGACCTGCAGGATGTGTTGAAAGGAAAGGACTTTTCCATTAATATTATCTCCAAATCCGGCACCACCACCGAACCGGCCATTGCGTTCCGCGTGTTTAAAGAGATGCTGATCGAAAAATACGGCAAAGAGGAAGCCAACAAGAGGATTTACGCCACCACGGACAAAGCGAGAGGCGCCCTGAAGAGCCTGGCGAACCAGGAAGGCTACGAGAGCTTCGTAGTACCGGATGATGTGGGCGGCCGTTTCTCGGTCCTGACGGCGGTAGGTCTGCTTCCGATCGCGGTCAGCGGCGCGGACATTGATCAGCTGATGGCGGGCGCGGCTTACGGGCGCGAGAAGGCCCTGAACGCTCCCTATGAGGAGAACCCGGCGCTTCTGTACGCTTCCGTCCGTAATATCCTGCTGCGGAAGGGCAAACAGATCGAGATCGTCGCCAATTATGAGCCCAGCCTCCATTATGTATCCGAGTGGTGGAAGCAGCTCTACGGCGAGAGCGAGGGCAAGGACCAGAAAGGCATCTTCCCGGCGGCGGTGGATCTGACCACCGACTTACACTCCATGGGACAGTTTATCCAGGACGGCGCGCGGATCCTGTTTGAGACCGTGATCTGCGTAGAGGAATCCGAGGCGGAAGTGGTACTGAAGAAAGAGGATATCGATACCGACGGCATGAACTACCTGGCGGGCAGGAATGTGGACTTCGTGAATAAGAGCGCCATGAACGGCACGATCCTGGCGCACACAGACGGTCATGTACCCAACTTAAAGGTCAATGTGCCCGCGCAGGATGCTTACTGCCTGGGACAGTTATTCTATTTCTTCGAGTTTGCCTGCGGTATCAGCGGCTATCTGCTGGGCGTGAATCCGTTCAATCAGCCCGGCGTGGAGAGCTATAAGAAGAATATGTTTGCGCTGCTCGGGAAGCCCGGTTACGAGGCGGAGAGAGAAGCATTGATGAAGAGACTGTGATGGAATGCGCGTTTTAGATAGAGTATCGTATAAAAACCGTCTGCTGCGGATGTGCGGCAGGCGGTTTTTCAAGGTGCGCCCGGCAGCGATACCCGGCGTTGGCGGTTTGACTGGAGTCTGGCCGGCGATGCCCGGCGTTGGCGGTCTGACTGGAGTTCGTCAGGCGATACCCGGCGTTGGCGGTTTGACTGGAGTCCGACAGGCGATACCCGGCGTTGGCGGTCTGACTGGAGTCCGACAGGCGGTGCCCGGCGCCGGTAGTCTGTTTGAAGCCCGGCACGTCCGTTTTCAGTCCTGCGGTCCCAGATACTGGGAGCTGCCGAAGCCGATGATCAGCATGAAGATCGGCCCCAGGAAAAACAGCCCGATGGCGTATCCGACCCCGTGACCGAACGCTCTGGACAGTTTGAGAGCGGCCATCAGATTGACCAGGAACGCGATCGCGCCCAGGATCGAGCCGACGCTATACAGGAATCCCGACTGGGTGATCAGCACATTGCTCAAATTAAAGCCGACCAGATAGATCCAGTACATGTAGGGATTCGTCCAGGAGATCCGGTACTGGACGTAAACATTGTAAAACGGGATGAGCGCTTTCCATCCGGGAACCCCCGCTTTGGTGAAGATGCTCCAATAGGCGACGACCTGGATTACATAAGCCAGCAGGCAGATGAAAAGGATGATCCCGATGTAGGCCAAAAAAATGCCTAATATAATGGCAATTGTCTCGCTCATAAAAATTCCTCCTTTGAAAGAATCTGATATCAGAATTCATTTTAAACTCGTATCCGGAATATGTCAAATAATTATTCCTCGATCACCTGTATCTCCAGATAATCAAACGGGACGTGCTCAATGAAGCTGTCCTGCCCGAAACGGGTCCGGGACCGCCGTTTGAACTCCTGCACATTGGCGTCCAGCCAGATCGGTTTCTCCAGATCAAACGCGTAGCAGATCTCCTCCAGAGCGTGAAAGACCATTTCCGTCCTGGACTTGGTGTAATCGTGGTCGGAAACAATGATATCACGCAGCACTTTGCCGCTTTTGGTCAGCTTTCCCCACATGCGGAACATGACGGCAGTTCCCCCTTTCGTAACGCCGCGGCGCGAACGTCCGCGTCTTTATATAAAGTAACATAGCATCCGTCTGCGGGAATGTCAAGCCTGCCGCGCGGACGAAGGCAGGAAAATGCGCAGACAGGAACCGGAAAACAGGCAGGAGCCGGGAATGCGCAGATAAGAACCGGGAGATGTGCGGAAAGAGAGCCGGGAAAATGTACAAGAAAGGGGAGCCGGGAAAAGGTGCACAGGATAACCGACAAACGCGCAGACAGAAACCGGGAAATGCGCAGCTGAGAGCTGGCAAACAAGCAGACAGGAGCCGGGAAAATGTGCAAGAAAGGGAGCCGGCAAACAAGCAGGCGCGGACGGGCAAACGCACCGGAACAAATCCCTCGGACAACAACAGCACAGCAGCGCGGCGGCACGGGTCCCGCGTTTCCGCCCGTCCCGCCGTTTCCGCGTAAGCAGCGGCAGATCGGCGTTCCCTGTGCATAAACCGGTCCGTGCCTGTCTATAATAGAGGTAAAAATCGGAACCGGATGGGGACAGAATGGAAACCTGGAAAGAACTTTATTATTTTGATACCATGAGCGAGTTTGAACCGCCGAAGCTGGCGGCGCGGCTTTATCTGATGATACGCGAGGGGATGCGGCGGGAGAAAAAAAGCAAGGTGCTGGTGCTCTGCATTGGCACGGATCGGTCCACGGGGGACAGTTTAGGGCCTTTGATCGGTTACCATCTGCGCAGGCGCGGGATGAAGCACATCCAGGTGGTGGGGACGCTGAACCGGCCGGTTCACGCCATGAACCTGAACGAGACGGTTGCGTTGCTGAAACGGTACTATCCGGACCATCTGGTCATTGCGGTGGACGCGTCGGTGGGGGCAGGCGGCCGCGTGGGCTGCGTCACGCTGGGCCGGGGCGCGATCCGGCCGGGGCTGGGAGTCAGCAAAAGCCTGCGCCCTGTCGGGGATATTTTCATTACGGGCATTGTCAGCGGCTGCCGTTCGGAAGATCCGCTGATGCTGCAGAGCATCCGGCTGGGCACGGTTATGCAGATGGCGGAATGTATCAGCGAGAGTATTTTCCTTGTCGAAAAATTATGGGATACGGCGGCGCTTGTTTGACAGATTCCGCATTTTTGTTGTGCTATGATATCTCCGACAGGGCGGTATGCCCGGCATCACCGGTTTGGCGGCTCAAAGAGATACATATATTGGCGGCGGAGACGCGGAACCGGGAGCGAGACTGAAGGAAGCTGCGGGGTGATTTTATGGGAGAGTTGTATGATCCGTATCCGAAGCTGCCCAGAAATATCAGGCAGATCGGGGAACGCGATCAGTCTGTAAGACTGTATCTGGAAGATTATGTCAATACGTATCTGAAGCGCTTGTATCCGAAAGGCGGACAAGACCTGCGGGTGGGAGTGCTGCTGGGGACGGCCGAGGACCGGGACGGCACGCCGTATCTGTTTGTGGACGGCGCGCTGGAGATGGAGGACGTGACGGAGTCCGGGGAAAAGGTGGCCTTTACGGAGGCGGCCTGGAAGAAAACCTATCAGGCTATGGAGCAGATGTTCCCCAAACGGGTGATTCTGGGGTGGTTTCTGTGCGGTGCGGCCGGAAGCGCGCTGAGCCCGGTGAATTACTGGAAAGCCCACGGGCAGTATTTCGCGGGCAAAAATCAGCTGATGTACTTAAACAGCGGCCTGGACGGAGAGGAAGCGGTGTATGTGGCGGCCGCCGACGGTTTTTACCGCCTGAAAGGCTACAGTATTTATTACGAAAGAAATCAGATGATGCAGGACTACATGATCCTGCGCAAGGACGTCCGGCGGGTGGAGAACGGCGCGGGCGATCCGGTGATCCGCGATTTCCGGCAGCGGATGGACGAGGCGAAAAGCGAGATTACCAGCAAGCGCAGTTCCGTGCGGGTACTGGGCGGTCTCTGTACGGCGCTGGGAATCCTCGTGCTGGCCGGCGGCGTGATCATGATGAACAATTATGAGAAAATGAAGCAGATGGAGGCGGTATTGGCGTCGGTCCTTCCGTCCGGCGTGCTTTCGGAAGACCTGGGAAAGGACCGGTCCGGCCCGGAGGATGAGGATGGAGAGGTGATCGTGGAGAAAGCCGAAGGCCGCGTCTACCGGACCATTGCGCCGGAGACCATGCCGGAGCAGTATCCGGCTGGGGAGGACGGAACCGGTCAGGCGGGCGACGGAGGAGCCGGTGCGGATGAAACGGACGGCGGCGGACAAGCCCTCTCTTCCGGCAGTACGGTTACGGTCCTCGGGACCGACACCGGTCAGGATGGGGCCGGCAGCGCGGAAACAGGCCAGGGCGGCGGCAGCGGCGCGGACGCCGGGAACCATGAAGGGGCGGAAAACGGCGGTACGGAAAACAGCGGGGCGTCCGGGAATGACGCGGGCGGAAGCGCGTCCGGCCAGGACGATTCCGGCGCGCAGACCTCCGGTTCGCAGGTTCAGGTAGGCCAGCGCGTCTACATGGTCCAGCCGGGCGACACGCTCTATGGGATCTGCCTTTCCGTTTACGGCAACGGTTCCAAAATGGAAGAGATCTGCCGCATCAATAACCTGGAAAATCAGGATAAGATTTCCGCAGGACAAAAATTGATTCTTCCTTAATATGGGAATCTGTGCTATACTGGACACGCGGGCAGTGAAAATTGCGGGAAGCTTCGCTGCCCGCGCTATGCACGCCATATCCCCATACACAGGAGAACCAAGGATGAGCGATTTTAATTCCATGGATCGTGAATATAAAAAGAATCAGCTGAGGCGTCGGATCGTCAGCTCTGAGGATACCCGGAGACCGATGGATTTTGAGATGCGGTCGGAAGAGAATGAGGAAGAACTGCGCCGGGCGCAGAAGAGATCCCGCCGGCGCAGAACGATTGTGCTGGCAGTTCTGCTCTGCCTGATCGTCATCGCGCTTGGAGCGGTTTACTGGTACACGAGGTATTATCAGATGAAGACGGCCACGGTAGTCTGGGAACGGCAGATGGAGCAGACCGACGGCACTTTTACCGCATATGTCAGTTACGGTGACAATGTGCTTAAGTACACCCGCGACGGCGCTTCTTACATTGACAGCTCCGGCAAGGACGTCTGGATCCAGAGTTATGAGATGAACGCCCCCATCGTGGCGGTTTCCGGCGATTACGCGGCCATTGCGGACCAGCAGGGCAATACCATTTATATCTGCGATAAGACCGGCTGCCTGGGCATTGCGACCACGATCATGCCAATCTCCCGCGTTACCATCTCGTCCAAAGGCATGGTGGCCGCCGTGGTGGAGGACCAGACCTCCAGCTACGTGTACTATTACCAGAAGGACGGCACGGAGATGAAGATTTATATCCGCGGGTTCCTCAAAAGCGAGGAAACGTCGGACGAGTGGGGCGTCGGCTATGTGCTGGACGCGGCGCTGTCTCCCGACGGCAATGTTCTGATGGGCGCTTATTATTATATCCAGAACGGCGCGCTGAGGAACCGTGTGGCCTTCTATAATTTCTCCGAAGTGGGGAAAAACGTGGAGAACCGTATGGTAGGCGGGTTTCATGATATCTATGAAGGCAGCATGGTCGCGAAAGTGGTCTGCTTAAACGATACCTACGCGGTGGCGTTTGCGGACAACAGCCTGTCGTTTTACAGTCTCCGCGATGAGATGTCCCCGGCGATGATCCAGCTGACGGCGGTGGAGGAGGAGATCCGCAGCATTTTCTACAATGAAAACTACGTGGGGATCATTGTCCGCGATGTGGCCGGGGAGAACGATTACCGCATGGACGTTTATGAGGACAACGGGACGAAAGCGTTTTCCGTTTCCTTCGATTACGAATACATGCACGCGAGCGTGGAAGGCGATATGATTTTCCTGTATAATGAAGATTCCTGCCGGGTTTATAATCATTACGGCAATTTAAAATATGAAGGGACATTCGATTTCACGTTGTCCAAGGTCACGAAAGGCCGACTGCCCAATCAGATCATCGTAACGGGGCCGCAGGTGATGCAGGAATTGATTTTACATTAGAGATTACACAAAAGGAGAAACGACGATGGCGAAAAAATGTATTGGAGTGGACGTAGGCGGTACGACGGTGAAGATCGGCATCCTGGACGAGGAGGGGACGCTCCTGAAAAAATGGGAGATCCCGACCCGGACGGAGGAATGCGGTTCCCGGATCCTCCCGGATGCGGCGGAGTCGATCCTTGCCGTGCTGAAAGAGGAGAACATCCCGATGGAGGATGTGCTGGGCGCGGGCCTGGGCGTGCCGGGGCCGGTATTGACCAATGGGTATGTGAGCCGCTGCGTGAACCTGGGCTGGAACGGCATGTATCCCGGCGAGGAGCTGAGCGCTCTGCTGGGCGGACTCCCGGTGAAATGCAACAATGACGCCAATGTGGCCGCTTTGGGCGAGATGTGGCAGGGCGGCGGCAAAGGGTATGAGAATATTGTGATGATCACGCTGGGCACCGGCGTCGGCGGCGGTGTGATCATCCGCCAGCAGATCTGGAACGGAGTTCACGGCATGGGCGGCGAAATCGGCCATATACATGTCCGCGACGATGAGACGGAGGCCTGCAACTGCGGGTCGAAAGGCTGTCTAGAGCAGGTTTCGTCGGCGACCGGCATCGCCAGGGAGGCCAGACGTCTTCTGGCGGCGACGGACCGGCCGTCTGCGCTGCGCGGCTTTGGCGCGGGCGTTACGGCCAAGGATGTGCTGGATCAGGCCAAGGCGGGCGATGAGGTCGCGCTGGAGGTAGTCGAGCGCGTGGCCTCCTATCTGGGGCGCGCCCTGACGCTGCTGACGCTGACGATCGATCCGGAGATCTTCATTATCGGCGGCGGTGTGTCCAAAGCGGGCCAGTTCCTGATCGACGCCATTCGGAAATATTATGTCAAATATGAAACGCTGTCGGAGGACCGGCCGTTAATCGGTCTGGCGAAGCTGGGCAACGACGCCGGCATTTACGGCGCGGCGCGGATGGTTCTGGGTTAATTTGGATTCACAGGACGGTCGGGAAGTTCCCTCAAAAAGAGGAGACCCCGACCGTTTCCAGTCGGGGCAATTATGAAAAATCTATGTGCAATATGTCAGAGGAAAAAGGGTGAAACTTTTAAAATCTATACAATTTCTATAAATTATAGTAGGGCATAAATATGAACAAAGTGTGAACACATAGTGAATATATTGTAAAAAAATGGGGCGTCTGCCTCTTTTTTTGTCATATTTGGGAATGGCTGCGGATGCGTCTCTGCCCTCCGCCCGCCTACCGTCCGTGAAGCGCATGGACGAAGACCAGGTAGCAGGCAAAGTCCCCGATCCGCTTGCGGACACGGCGGTCCTGGTCTTCGCAGCCGAGCTCGCCGCGCCAGGCGGCGGGATGGCCTTGCTGTTTCAGGTACCGGGCCAGCTGATTGAACTTGACGATCAGGGAATTGTGGCAGGCGGAACGGCTGGCGTCCCGGTCCGCTTTCTCTGCAGGAGTCCACAGCAGCCAGTTCGCGCGGAACGAGGAATACCGGACGGCGTTTTCCATTAATTCTTCGAAGAGCTCCCAGGCGTCCGGATCTTCCCCGATCTCCTGCGCCATCTCGGCGTGGAGACGGATCATTTCTTCGAGCGGGAGGTTTAAAGGAGCGGACAGGTAATTTTCATATAAAGGGATCATGGCGTTACCTCACAAAAAAGATATTTTTTATTATACTAAAGACGGCGGGGGCTGTCGAGGTGATTTTTGCTTAAGGAGAATTTCTGAAAAAACTATTGAAAATAATCAGATAGGAGCCTATAATAGAAACAGGAACAACCACCTCTACAAGAGGTTGGCCTATATTGAGAATAGAAATTCCACCCTCGCTACAGCCCAAAGTATACAAGGGTGGTTTTTCTATATGAAAAACGCTACTGGCTTATCAAAACGATAAAGGTCAGTAATGCGAGAATGAACATTCCGAAGGCCATCAGGTCTTTAAAATCGAATCTCATCCGCACCACCTCCCATCTATGTAAAATGGAAGGCCAACACCTTGCAGTGACATGATTGTTCCCACTCATATCATACCATAGGTTAGGGAATCTTTCAATGCGAGAATAAAACCTTCTGCCCGCTCATAATGAAGCCTGTTTTCCAACCGCTATAGGATCATTACAGAGTTTGGCTAAGATGTTCCTGTCCGGATCTGCCGCGGCTGATTGTAAATGGAGCTGCGCCGGATTAGGGTTTATTTAGGGCGGGGAGATTTTGCGGCGGACTCCGTTTTTGCTTTTCAATCCGGCAAAAATGTGGTATAGTATTGCTCGAAAGTGAGGAGCATTTATCGGGAAAGGGTAAATTTCCATGGCGGAATATAATAAGAAGAAAACCATTGTCATCGGCCACAAGAATCCGGATACGGACTCGGTCTGCTCGGCGATCTGTTATGCGGCCCTGAAACGGAAGGTGACGGGCGAGGATTACGAGGCGGCGCGGGCGGGACACGTCAACGAGGAAACCCAGTTTGTGCTGAATTATTTCGGGGTGGAGAAGCCGGTGCGGGTGCGGGATGTGCGGACCCAGGTGCGGGATATCGATATTCGCCAGGTGCCCGGCGTGAATCGGTCGATCTCTCTGAAAAAAGCGTGGAACATTATGCAGCGGGACAGTCTGGTGACGCTTCCGGTGGTGGCGGAGGATGAGTCTCTGGAAGGCCTGATCACGGTCAGCGACATCGCCGGGACGTACCTGGACGTGCTGGACAGCAGCATTCTTTCCAAGGCCTGTACCAGCTACCGCAATATCATTGAGACGCTGGAAGGGATTCTGGTGACGGGCGACGAGAACGCGTATTTTTCAGAAGGAAAGGTGCTGATCGCCGCGGCGAATCCGGACATGATGGAGTATTATATCAGTAAAAATGATCTGGTGATCCTGGGCAACCGTTATGAGTCCCAGCTCTGCGCCATTGAGATGGAGGCGGCCTGCATCATTGTCTGCGAGGGAGCCCGGGTGTCCATGACCATCGAAAAGCTGGCCCGGGAGCACGGCTGCACGGTGATTACGACGCCTTATGACGCGTATACGGCGGCCCGTCTGATCAACCAGAGCATGCCCATCGGATATTTCATGAGAAGCGACCATCTGATCACGTTTCTGGAGACGGACATCGTCGATGAGATCAAGGACGTGATGGCCAACAAACGGCACAGGGATTTCCCGATTGTAGATCAGGACGGTAAATATAAGGGTATGATCTCCCGCAGAAACCTGCTGGGTGCCAGAGGGAAATCGGTCATTCTGGTGGATCATAACGAGCGGTCCCAGGCGGTGGACGGCATCGAGAACGCCCG
Organism: uncultured Lachnospiraceae bacterium; assembly: GCA_947626915.1. GTDB lineage: Bacteria > Bacillota > Clostridia > Lachnospirales > Lachnospiraceae > UBA3402. The sequence goes on along the minus strand of CANQUA010000017.1, from coordinate 15,819 downwards.
CATCCTGGAGATCATCGACCATCACCGCCTGGGGCCCATCGAGACCATCGGGCCGGTGTATTTCCGGAACCAGCCGCTGGGCTGCACCGCCACGATCGTTTACCAGATGTATCAGGAGGCGGGCGTGCCGGTGGAGAAGCAGACCGCCGGGCTTTTGTGCAGTGCGATCCTGTCGGATACACTGCTGTTTAAATCGCCGACCTGTACGGAGACGGACCGGGCTGCGGCGCGGAAGCTGGCGGAGATCGCGGGGATTTCGGCGGAAGAATACGCGATGGAAATGTTCTCGGCGGGCAGCAATTTTGCCAGCAAAACCGAAGAAGATATATTGTACCAGGATTTTAAACTGTTCACGGCAGGAAAAATATCCCTGGGCGTGGGCCAGATCAATTCCCTGAATACCCAGGAACTGCAGGAGCTGGAGACGCGGATGCTGCCGTACCTGAAATCGGAGAGGCGGTCGCGGGGGCTGGACATGATCTTTTTGATGCTGACCAATATCCTGACCGAGTCTACGGTGCTTCTCTGCGACGGGCAGGGAGCGGAGCAGATGATCCGGAACGCGTTTCAGATGGAGGCGGACGATGCCAGCGAGTCGAACCGGGTGGAGCTGGCCGGCGTGGTGTCCCGCAAAAAACAGCTGGTGCCGGCGATCATGGTGGCGCTGCAGGAATAAAGGAGCTGAAAACGCCGGGTACAGGCATTGGCGAAGCGTTCGGGCGGAGCGCGGAGGAAGCGCCCGGCGGCCGGAATCTCCCGCCTGAAAACGGCAGCGCCATGGCGGGGTGTTTGAACAGAGCAAGAGCAAGGAGAAATACCCGGGACAGACGACAGAGAGCGGAAGGAGAAAGAAACGATGACATTTATTTATCCGGCGGTGCTGACGCCGCATACGCATGACAAAGGATATCACGTATATTTTCCCGATCTGGAGGGCTGCGAGACGGACGGGCCGGATCTGGAAGACGCGCTGGAGAATGCCAGAGAAGCGGCCTACAACTGGATTGCTGTGGAACTGGAAGAGGATGACGTGCTGATGCCGGAGGTCTCCCACGCGGAGGACATCACGCTCCCGGAGGGCGGCTTCATGCGGCAGATCATGGTAACCGTGAAGCTTTTGCCGGACAATGATTGACGGCGGGAAGGAGAAATTTATGGCGAAACAAAGTTGGAAACCGGGCAATCTGCTGTATCCGCTCCCCGTGGTTATGGCCAGTTGCCAGAGAGAGGGGGAGAAGCCCAATCTCATCACGCTGGCGTGGGCGGGGACGGTGTGCTCGAATCCGCCGATGGTATCGGTGTCGATCCAGAAAACGCGCCATTCTTACGGGATCGTTAAGGAGACGGGCGAGTTTGTCATCAATCTGGTGACGAAAAATCTGACGTTCGCGGCCGATTACTGCGGCGTGCGCTCCGGACGGGATGTGGATAAATTCGCGGAAATGCATCTGACGCCGCTGCCGTCTCAGCATGTGGCGGCGCCCGGCGTTGCGGAGAGTCCCGTGAACCTGGAGTGCCGGGTGAAACAGGTGCTTCCGCTGGGCAGCCACGACATGTTTGTGGCGGAGATCGTGGGCGTGACGGTGGACGACGCTTACATGGACGAGGCCGGGAAATTCCATCTGAACAGCGCGGATCTGACCGCTTATTCCCACGGGGAATACTTCCGGCTGGGGGAAAGGCTGGGAAAATTCGGTTATTCGGTGGAAAAGAAGCCGTCCGGCCGTTCTTCGCGCTGATTGGCCGGAAGAACCACGAAAACCCTGTACTTTTCACGAAAAATCGTGTATGATAAAAATAAACGGAGGTAGATAAAATGAAGAAATTATTCGCGATCGGCGAGGCGCTCATTGATTTTATACCGGCAGAATCCGGCAGGGATTTAAAGGATGTCAGCGCGTTTCAGCCCAAGGTAGGCGGCGCTCCGGCCAATGTGGTGGGGGCCTATGTGAAACTGGGCGGCAGCGGGGCGATGATCACGCAGCTGGGGGACGATCCCTTCGGCGACAAGATCGTGGAAGAGCTGGCGGGCTGCGGGATTGACTGCAGTTATATCCGCAGGACGGCGGCCGCCAATACGTCGCTGGCCTTTGTGGCCCTGAAGGAAGACGGAAACCGGGAGTTTTCGTTCTACCGCAAACCGGGAGCGGACATGCTGCTGGAGCCGGAAGCGGTGGACGCGGCCTGGTTCGAGGATATTTTTGCGCTGCATTTCTGCTCGGTGTCTTTGGGGAACTGGCCGATGAAGGAGGCGCACCGGAAAGCCATCGAGTCCGCGAAAGCGGCCGGGGCGCTGATCAGCTTTGACCCGAACCTGCGTCCCGCGCTCTGGGACGATCTGGAGGCGCTGCGGGCTGTGGTGAAGGAATTTGCGCCCATGGCCCATATCCTGAAGATCTCCGATGAGGAGCTGGAATTCATCACCGGCTGCACGGACATTGCGGATGCGCTGCCGCAGCTTCTGACCGGCGATACGAAGATGGTCATTTACACGAAAGGTTCCGAGGGCGCGGAGTGCTATGTGAAGGGCGCGCACGCGTTCGCGGCCGGTCAGAAAGTGAACGCCGTGGATACGACCGGCGCGGGCGACGGCTTCATCGGCGCGTTTTTGTTCTGCCTGTCCAGAGACGGCGTCGATACGGCGAACCTGGCGGAGCTTTCGGAAGAAAAGATGGAAGAATATCTGGCGTTTGCCAATCGTTTCTGCGGGATCAGCGTGACGAAGGCGGGGGCGATCGCTTCCTATCCCGGTCCTGAGGAGATGGCGTAACGCCTTTCCGCAGGGAAACGGAGCATTCGCCGGCTGACGGCTCTGACCCGGAGGATCAGGACCCGGGGGATCAGGCTTTATCCGGCAGAACAGGCGCGAGGAGATTGGCGATGAAAGGAAAAAGAAATGTAAACACGCAGGGGACCATAAAAAAGCAGCTGTGGCTTTATATGCAGTGGCCGCTGTTTTTGTCCGTGCTGGTGATATTGATGAATGTGATCGTCTGCCTCATGGACATAGGCGCGGGCTTTGCCATGTGCGGATTTTCGGCCCTGTATCTGATCGTGTCGGTTTTTCTGTTCGTTTTCGCCCGCGGCAGGCTCATGGCAGGGATCGTCGAGTTTTCCGCGGATTATGCCTGGATCCAGAAAAAACTGCTGGCGGATCTGGACGTGCCTTATGTGGTGACGGATCAGACCGGGCGTTTTTTGTGGACCAACGACCGGTTTACGGCGCTGGAAAAAGAAGCGCGCGTCAAGGGCGGCACATTGATGGCCATGTTCCCGGAGGTGACGAAAGAGGTGCTGGCGGATCTGGAGGAAAAAGTCAGCATTCATACGTCCCTGGGCGGCAGGCATTATCGGATGGATTTTAAACCGGTTCCGACAGAGGGGGTCGATCCGGAACAGATCCCGGAGGAGGCGGAGGAAACTTCGGATCTGATCGCGGTATATCTGTTTGACGAGACGGACCTGCTGGAATACGAAAAACAGATCGGCGACCAGAAGATGGTGGCCGGACTCATTTACCTGGACAATTACGACGAGGCGCTGGAGAGCATCGAGGAAGTGCGGCGTTCTCTTCTGATGGCCCTGATCGAGCGGCGTATCAACAAATACATCAGCACCATGAACGGCGTGGTGAAAAAGCTGGAGAAAGACAAATATTTCTTCATCATTGAGAATCGGTACGTGGAGGAACTGCGGCAGCAGAGATTTTCGATCCTGGAAGATATAAAGGCGGTCAATATCGGCAACGAGATGGCCGTGACGCTGAGCATCGGCCTGGGTCTGGGCGGCGATACCTACGGACAGAATTACGAATACGCCCGCATGGCCATCGATATGGCCCTGGCCCGCGGCGGCGACCAGGCGGTGATCAAAAGTCCCGGCAAGGATGAGTATTTCGGCGGCAAGGCCCTGCAGCCGGAGAAGTCGACCCGCGTGAAAGCCCGTGTGAAAGCCCATGCGCTGCGGGAGCTGATCGGCGCGAAGGACCGGCTGATGATCATGGGACACCGTCTCGGAGACGTGGATTCTTTCGGCGCGTCGGTGGGAGTTTTCCGTATCGCGGCCGCATTGAACAAAAAAGCCCATATCGTGATCAGCGATATTACGTCGTCTGTGAGACCCCTGTACGAGCGCTTTTCCGTCTCCGCGGGTTATCCGGAGGATATGTTCCTGACCCGGGAGCAGGCGGAGGAGATGATAGACGACAATACGCTGCTGGTGGTGGTGGATGTGAGCCGTCCCAGCATCACGGAAGCGCCGGAGCTTTTGAAGAGAGCGAAGACCACTGTAGTCCTGGATCATCACCGCCAGAGTTCCGAGAAAATCGGCGGGGCCGTGCTTTCCTATGTGGAGCCTTATGCGTCGTCTGCCTGTGAGATGGTGGCGGAGATCCTGCAGTATACGGCGGATCATATCAAGATGAGGGCCCAGGAGGCGGATGCCATGTATGCGGGCATCCTGATCGATACCAATTATTTCCGTAATCAGACGGGTGTCAGGACGTTTGAGGCGGCGGCGTATCTGCGGCGCTGCGGAGCAGACGTCACCCGCGTGCGGAAGATGTTCCGCGACGATATGATCAATTATAAAGCCAAAGCCCAGGCGGTGAGCCAGGCGGAGGTGTTTGAGGGCAATTTTGCCATCAGCGAATGTCCGTCGGAAGGGATTGAGAATCCGACGATCGTAGCGGCGCAGGCGGCCAATGAACTTCTGGAGATCAAGGGGATCAAGGCCTCTGTGGTCCTCTGTCAGTATAACGGCGTCATTTATCTGAGCGCCCGTTCGATCGACGAGGTGAACGTCCAGACTTTGATGGAGAAGCTGGGCGGCGGCGGCCATGGCGCTGTAGCGGGCGCCCAGATGCACGTGACCATGGAAGAGGCGAAAGAACGGCTGAAAGCGGCCATCCGTGAAGAGCTTGAGAGCGATAATGCAGGCAATAATGTAAATGATAACGCAGGTAATAATGCGAATTGAAATAACCAGACAGCAGCGGGAGGAATCATGCGATGGAAGTAGTATTATTGGAAGATGTAAAGGCGCTGGGAAAAAAGGGCGAGGTGGTAAAGGTCAGCGACGGATACGCCCGCAATTTTATCCTGCCGAAGAAGCTGGGGGTGGAAGCCACGGCGAAAAATTTGAATGAATTGAAGCTGCAGAAAGCCAACGCGGAAAAGATCGCCGCGAAGCAGTACGCGGATGCGAAAGCGCTGGCGGAGAAGCTGGCCGCGTCGTCGGTGACGCTGGCGATCAAAGCGGGCGAGAACGGGAAGGCATTCGGTTCCGTATCCGGCAAGGAAATCTCCAAAGCCGCGGCGGAGCAGCTGAATCTGGAGCTGGACAAGAAACGGATCGTACTGCCGGAGCCGATCAAGGTACTGGGGACCCACGAAGTGGCGGTGAAGCTGCATAAAGATGTGACCGCGAAGCTGACGGTCAAGGTCGTAGCGGAGTAAGCGTCTGCGGCGCGGCCGGCTGCTGTCATGAGGACGATTTGAAAGCGCGGCTGTGCGCGGGCATGCGCAGCGAGGAAGGACTATGCGCCTCCGGATCGTGCCGGGACTGCGGCCTGTACGGAAGGTGCGCGGCCGGCTCAGGCCATATACGAATCAGAGAGAAAGGAGAACGGGAAAGATGCCAATGGACGACGCGCTGATCAAACGGGTGCTTCCCCATAGCGTGGAGGCCGAACAGGCGGTGATCGGGTCCATGCTCATGGACCGGGAAGCGATCATCGCCGCTTCGGAGATCGTGACGGCCGAGGACTTCTACCAGCATCAGTACGGCGTCATGTTTGAGGCCATGGTGGAGCTGTTTAACGAGGGCAAGCCGGTGGATCTGGTGACGATCCAGAACCGCCTGAAAGAAAAAGACGTGCCGCCGGAAGTCTACAGCCTGGATTTCGTTCGTGATATCATGGAACTGGTGTCTTTTTCCGTCAATGTCCGCGCTTCCGCCAATATTGTCCGTGAAAAAGCGATCCTGCGGCGGCTGATCCGGATCAACGACGACATTTCCAATCAATGCTACATGGGCAAAGAGAAGACGGACGATATACTGGCCGACACGGAGAAGCGGATTTTCGATCTGCTCCAGAGCCGGTCTTCCCGTGATCTGGTTCCGATCCGCGAGGTGACGCTGAATGTGCTGGACAGAATCGAGGCCGCGTCCCGGACGAAAGACATTGTGACCGGGGTGGCCACCGGCTTTCTCGATCTGGATTTCAGGACCGCCGGTTTCCAGCCGTCGGACCTGGTGCTTCTGGCGGCCCGTCCGTCCATGGGCAAGACGGCGTTCATATTGAACATATTGGATTACGCGTCGGTGCGGCGGAATGTGCCCTGCATGGTTTTCAGCCTGGAGATGTCCAAGGAACAGCTGGTGCAGCGTATGATTTCCATGGAATCCGGCGTGGATGCGCAGAAGCTGCGCACCGGCAACCTGTCCGACGCCGAGTGGGACGCGGTCGTGGAAGCGGTAGGGATGATCGGCGGTTCCAGTATGGTGATCGACGATACGCCGGGAATCAGCGTGACGGAGCTGCGTTCCAAATGCCGGAAGATGAAGCTGGAACGGGGCCTGGACATGGTGTTTATCGACTACCTGCAGCTGATGAGCGGCAGCGGGCGGACCAACGATAACCGGCAGCAGGAGATTTCCGAGATCTCCCGGTCGCTGAAAGCGCTGGCGCGCGAGATCAAAGCGCCGGTCGTGGCCTGTTCCCAGCTGAGCCGTGCCTGCGAGACGCGGCAGGACCACCGGCCCATGCTCTCTGACCTGCGCGAGTCGGGGGCCATTGAGCAGGACGCGGACGTGGTCATGTTTTTATACAGGGACGAATACTATAATAAAGATTCTGAGGCGAAAGGCACGGCCGAGGTGATCATTGCGAAGCAGCGCAACGGCCCCATCGGCACCGTGAACCTGCTGTGGAAGCCGGAGACGACCCGGTTCGCCAATATGGCCCGGTAGCTGCGGGACGTTTCGGAAGACTTCAGAGCGGTTGTAAAGTCAGTTGAGACTGATTTTGCGGCGGCTCTGTTTTTTTGTCATAATATTCCTTCTCAACTCATATGATAGTAGCAAGGTACGAAATTATGACGCCTAAAGGAGAGGGTCGAATGGCTGAGGCACGTTACTTGATATCGGATGCGGCCAGGCAGGTTGATGTGGAATCCCATGTTCTCCGTTACTGGGAGGACGAGCTGGGGCTGAATATTCCCCGCAATGATATGGGGCATCGTTATTATACGGATTATCACATCCGCCTGTTCTGCCAGATCAGGGATTTGAAGGACAAGGGATATCAGCTGAAGGCGATCAAGAACGCCTTGAATAAAATGTCGGACGCGATGGAGGACGATATTACCATCACCGAAGAGATTATGGAGGAAGAGATGAAAGCAGCCTGGAAAGAAAATCATGTGAGAAATGAATCGGCAAAAGAGAACGGCAAAAACGGGGCGGACAAGAAAACGGATGCGGCGGAGAACCGCGGCGGACAGGCTGCGGCGGACGGGGACAAGCCCGGACAGGAGCAGGAACCGGCGGCGGAAACGGAGCAGGAGGAGAACGGGAGTCTGGTCGTGTCGGAAAAAGCCCCTGCGGAGGCGACGGCCGCGGAAGAGAGAATGGCGCAGTTTCAGGAAATCATGAATCATATCATCGGACAGGCGGTCGAGGCCAACATGGTTCGGATCAGCCGGGAGATCACGGAAGATGTCAGCGGGGCCGTCAGCGAGAACGTGACGGACCGGGTCATGAAAGAGGTCGAATATCTGCTGCGGGTCAGCGACGAAAAAGAGGAAGAACGGTTCAAGCAGCTGGACGAAACGATCCGCGCGTATCAGTCCAAAGGAAAAGGCCGGGCAGAAGCCGCGGCCACAAAACTTCCCTTTTTTAAGAAAAAGCGGTTCGGAAAAAGCGGGAAAAAACTGTTTTAGGGCAGATCCCCGCCGCTGGCCGCCACGAACGCCCGGAACAGTCCGGCAGCGGCCGGATCGTCCTCCCACAGGTATTCCGGGTGCCATTGAACGGCTACCAGATACGGATACCCCTCCATGACCGCGCCCTCGATGATGCCGTCGGGGGCGTAAGCGCATACGGAGAGCCCCGGCGCGGCGTCGCGGACCGCCTGATGGTGCGTGCTGTTGACGCGGAGGATCAGGGGCGAAGTGCGCCCGGAACCGGGAGCGTCGCCGCCGTCCGGTGTTTCTGATTCGCCGCGGCAGATCCGTTCCAGCAGGCTCCCCGGCGTGATCTGCACCGTATGGGAGGGAACCCGGTGCGGAAACGGCTGCCGGTGGGCGATGGGAAACGCCCGCTCCGTCTGGGAGGGGATATCCTGATAAATGGTTCCGCCCAGCCCGACATTGATGATCTGGATGCCGCGGCAGATGCCCATGATGGGTTTCTGCTGTTCCATGACCAGCTTCAGAAGCGTCAGCTCCATCCGGTCACGTTTCACGGAAGCGTCCCCGCATCCCGCGTGCGTTTCCTCGCCGAACAGGAAGGGATGGGGATCCGGACCGCCGGTAAAGAGGAAGCCGTCCAGTTCCGTGACCAGGCGCTTTAAGTCCTCTTCGGACGCTTCCAGCGGCAGGATCACGGGGATCCCTCCCGCCGCCAGGATCGCCCGCGGGCAGTAAGGCGTCAGGGAGACTTCATCCGTGTGGACATTATGAGACGATGTCAGGCCGATCAGCGGTTTCTTTTTATGATTCATATTATGAAAGCCTTTCTATAAATTCTATAGGTGCCGGCCGGGACGGCCGAAACCCGGCGTACAGGCGGCCGGAGCCCGACCCTTGCGTGCCGGTGTTTCCGGAACCCGGCAGCCGCCTGCCCTCTCAGCAAAACAAAATGCCCTTCCCATGTCGGAAAGGGCATTATGTAAAACTTCATTAAGCCTCGCTGATCGCTCCGGTCGGGCATGCAGCTTCGCAGGCTCCGCAATCGATGCAGCTGTCAGCATCTACTACGTACTGTCCGTCGCCCTGGGAGATGGCGCCAACCGGGCACTCAGACTCGCAGGTTCCGCAGGCAACACAAGCATCACTGATAACACGTGCCATAATAAATACCTCCTTGAATATTCTTTACATGTGACTTTATTCTATACCATATTTTAAAAATATTCAAGAGGAAATTGTGGATACAAATGCACAAAATTGGGAGCACATCGCAGGCCGGTTCAGGCCTTAAAACTGCTTCATCACCTGGATGGCCCGGTCCCGGCAGATCACGTCGTAATGCTCCGCGTAATAGGCCTCGCTGGAATACTCATGGCGGATCTTGCTGCCGTATTCCGACAGGATATTGCAGGCGCGGCTGAATGCCAGGTCGTCTGCGCCGTCATGCTTCACGACCAGGAAATACTCGCGGCTGTCCGGTTTTTTATACAGGGAATTAACCCCGTCATAGAGATCGCCGCAGGCTCTGGCGGCTTCCGATACCCGGTCCAGACTGTCAAATGAATAGACCCGCATCGAGGCGGCCGCCTGCGCGTCCTGGCCGTCTCCTTCCGGCTCCGCCAATGTTTCGCCTTCCGTGCCGTCCTGCAGCCCCAGCAGCTTCGCCAGCCCGTCCGCGCCCTCCAGCAGCTCGCTGGCCAGTTCCGTCAGAGCGTCGCTGTCGTCCTCGCCCGACGGTGAGAACTTGGAGAAGCGGGTATCCAGTTCTTCCGGGTCCTCGATCTTGGTGATGACCAGCATGACGCTTTCGTTGGAGAGCGGGATCGCTTCTACCATCAGCGGGATGTCTTCCGCTTCGAAGCCCACTTCGTTGGACGCCTTCTGGATCATTTCGCGGAACAGGCCCCGCGCCTTCTCCGTCCCGTAAGCCAGCTCCCGGATATTCAGGTTGCGCACGCTTAAATCGAAGCTGGTCAGCGTGCAGCGGATCTGATTTTCATTAATACGTTCTATTTTCATAGGATCACTTCCTTCCCTTAAAGGCGGGTAAAATCTGTCACCATAAATATACTATATGTTACGGTCAAATATCAATTCCTATGTAGAAATTTTTAAAAAAAATTTTGGAATTTTTCATTTTCCCGTTGCGAAAACGGTCCGGCTGTATTAGAATAAACGGTGTAAGAGATGGTATTGGAAAAAGGAGGTGGCTGAGAAGGACACCATTCTGTTTGGAAAATACCAGCTGGTTCGTATCCTGGGACAGGGACGGAGCGGTACCGTGTATCTGGCGTTTCACAAAGAGCTGGAAGAGTACCGTGCCATCAAGCGGGTTCCCAAATCGGCGGCCTGCTACGAGCAGTTCCGCAAGGAGGCCCTGCTTCTGAAGCGGCTCCGGCATCCCGGTATCCCATTGGTATACGATTTGGAAGAAGATGCTCAATACAGTTATCTGATTGAAGAGTTTCTCGAAGGAGACTCAGTCTACGACCTCGCGGCGAAGCGGGGTCCTCTGAACCAGGACGAAGCCGTCGCATACGGCATACAGATATGCGGCCTGGTCCATTATCTGCATTCAGCAGAAGATATCCCTATTTTATATCTGGATCTGCAGCCAGGGAATCTTTTGGTCTGCCACGGACAGGTAAAGCTTTTGGATTTCGATCATTCAGACACGCTCACGGACGCCAACGCGGCTTCGGCGCGTTATGGCACCCCTGGATTTTTCGCCCCCGAACAGGCTTCGGACGGCTGCCTGGGCGTCCGCACAGACGTGTATCAGATCGGAGCGGTTTTATTTTATCTGCTTACGGGGCGGCCCCAGACCCGGGGGTCTGCGGACGAGATTCCCGGGAAAATAGGAACCGTTATCCGGCGGTGCCTCAATCCCGACCCGGCGATGCGCTACGCGTCCGCCCGGGAGGTGGGAGAGGCGCTGGAACAATTACGCTCCAATACAGAGTGCGCAGGTCAATTACAATCACCATCTCTTACGATTGCCCTCGTCGGCGCGCGCCCCGGCGCGGGAGTTACGCATCTCGCGGTCGGTCTTTGCGCGTATCTGAACGGCGCAGGCTGTCCGGCCCTTTATGAAGAATGCAACCGCTCCAACGACGTGCGGAGCATGGCGGCCCATTTAAAAGTCCAGGCGGATTCCTACGGGATCTATACAATCTTCGGGCTGCCCATGAAACCGCGCTACGGGGAAGCCGTGCGCTTGAAGGCGTGCAGCTACCCGGTCGTCGTGCGGGATTACGGCGCGGAGCGGGAGACGTTTGAAGCGGACGGAGGGCCGGAACGTTTTACGGCCGTCTGGCGGATATGCGGGGGCAAATGGTGGGACCGGTTCCCCATGGGAGAGAAAGCGGCGCCGAACGAGTTCTTTCTATATAATCACGCGCTGCCCGGCGCGGTCCGGCAGGAGCCCGGGCCGCAGCGGAAAGTACGGTCCTACCGGACGCCCGAATTTGCGGACCCGTTTCATCCGGGAAGCGAAGGGGACTCTTTTTACGAACGGATCACCGGCAGTTTTTGGAAACCGGCCGGGCAAAAGAAAGGAGGCGCTGCGTGGGACATTTTCAGAAAAAGAAAGAGCGGGCAGCCGGGGAGCCGAGGATCACGGGCGTGACGGGGGCGGGCCGCGGGACGGGCACGACGCATCTGTGCGTACTCGCGGCCAATTATTTATGCGGCGCCTGCGGGCGCAGAACAGCGGTTCTGGAATGGAACAGCCACGGGGATTTTGCTAAATTCGGCAGGATCTGCACAGGACGCTCGGCGGCTGAGAGCCGCTACCGGATTCAGGAAACGGATTTTTTTCCGGCGTCGGAAGCGGAGGTGCTGGCGGATTGCCTTCATAAGGGCTATGAGGAGATACTGATCGATTTCGGGAGCCTGGAGGAGCAGTCTGATCAGGAGCTGCTGCGATGCCACAGAGTACTTTTGACGGTTTCCTTCAGCGAGTGGCAGATGGAGGCGTTTGGGAAGCCGGAAGCATGGGAAGAACGCGCCGCAGTAAACGGCTGGCAATGCCTGGCTGCTTTTGGCAGCGAGGAATCCAGGATTCGATGGAATAAAAGACGCAGACCCACCGTGCAGAGGATTCCCTTTTCAGCGGACGCTTTTACGGTCACGGAGCAGGTGATGGACTTCATGAGAGGGCTTCTGTGACGGCCGGATTTCCCGATTGATGTGTCACGACAGCCTCCGGGAAAGGGAAAGCCGCGGCAGAAGCAGGAAACAGGAAGGGAAAGACAATGGACGAGCAATATCTTGAGGAACAGAAACAATATGTAGACGGCCTCAGGCGCTATGAAGCCAAAGGAATCCCGGTCTATATCGACGGCGAGATTCCGCAGGATGAGGATTGGAGCAGGATTTTTCAGGTTCAGGAAGACGGTTCCTTTTATATGTGCGATTATGTAGGCGCTGCGGAGGGCCGTTTGAAAGAAATCCGGTTTGACCGGGTGTATAACCGGTAACCGGATGGGGCCCCGGGGGAGCATCATCCTTCGTTCACAGCCGACCAGGGGCGCAGGGCGGGCGGGAACTTAAAGAAAATTTAAGAAGTCAGCAGACAAAAGTGTGGTATACTTAATCTATATGCTATCATTCTGGGGTACATAGGAGGAACAAGTTTGAAACGGAAATGGATTCCGATTGCGGTCGTTGCGGGGCTTCTGCTCCTGATTCTTGCGGGGGCCGCGGCAGTAAAATACATAGACCGGTTCATTCCGACAAAAGAGAAAGCAGATTTGGCGGCCCTTCTGGAAGTGACAGGCGAGGAGACAGCGCTGTTTTATGACGATGAGCTGCTGGAGGTCAAAGGGATCACCCGGGACGGCGTCGCTTATCTGCCTCTTACGTGGGTCAACGACTGCCTGAACGAGCGGTTTTACTGGGACGATATAGAGAAAATGCTGGTGTATACGCTGCCGGACACGATCGTGTACGCGGACCGCAGGACGCTGGGGAGCGGGGAGAAGCCGCTGCTTCTGATCGAGGACGATGCGGTCTATCTGTCCGTGGGCCTGATCAGCAATTATACGGACGTCCGGGCGGAGCTGTTCACGGACGGCGGCGTCAACCGGCTGTATCTCTACGACGTGTGGGGCAGCATACAGACCGCTGCCGTCGGGAAAGAGGCGCCGGTACGTGTTTCGGAGGACATCAAGAGCCCGGTCATAACCATGGTGGGAACGGACGGGCTCATGAAAATACTGGAAGACCGCGGCGAATGGTCCCTGGTGCGGACGGACAGCGGTTATACAGGATATATACAGAACAAATTCATCACCGGCAGGGGGACGGAAATACGCGTCAGCACGTTCGAAGAGCCGGTTTACACCAGCCTGTCCCTGGGGGAGAAGGTCTGCCTGGTCTGGCACCAGGTTCTGGTGCAGGAGGACAATGACAAGCTGGACCGGCTGATCAGCGACACCCGGGGCGTCAATGTGATCTCGCCCACCTGGTTCACGATCATGGACAACAACGGCCGTTTGAATTCCCTGGCGGACCGGGATTATGTGGATAAGGTGCATGGGATGGGGATGCAGGTCTGGGCCGCTGTGGACAATTTCAATCAGTCCACGCCGGTGAATTCCGCGGTCCTGTTCGCCCAGACTTCGGTCCGGAAAAAGCTGATCGCCAATCTTCTGGAAATGGCGGATACGTACGACCTGGACGGCATCAATCTGGATATCGAGGGCATCAGCCAGGACGCCATGCCCCATTACGTGCAGTTCATACGGGAATTTTCCATCGACTGCCGGAAGCGCGGCATCATCCTGTCGATCGACAATTACGTGCCCACCGCGTATACGGCGGGCTATAACCGGGCGGAACAGGGGCGCGTGGCGGACTATGTGATCATCATGGGCTACGACGAGCATTATTCCGGCAGTGACGCGGGTTCTGTGGCGTCCCTGCCTTTTGTGGAGCAGGGGATCGTGGATACGCTGAAGGAAGTTCCGGCCGAAAAGGTGATCAATGCGATTCCATTCTATACCAGGGTATGGACCACGAAGGACGGCAAACTGACGTCGCAGGATCTGGGGCTGCGCGGGGCCATGAACTGGGTCATCGACCATGAGGTGGCCCTGTACTGGCAGGAAGAGCTGGGACAATATTACGGGGCGCTGAGTACGGATGACTCGGTGCAGGAGATATGGCAGGAGGAGGAACGGTCGCTGGGACTGAAAATGGACCTGATCCGGAAATACGATCTGGCGGGCGTGGCCTGCTGGAAGCTGGGGCTCGATATGCCGGAAACCTGGGATATCGTGAAAGTCGATGAATAAGGGGCGGATAGTCATGAACAGGAGAATAGCGGCACTTTTGGCGGCGGCGCTGCTTCTGTGCGGCTGCTCGGCTTATTACCGGTCGGAGAACGTTTCGTCGGTAAAAGTGGAGGGGACGCAGCAGGAACAGGAGCCGGAGACGCAGGCAGGGCCGGGAACCGACGCGTTCAGTCCGGATGATATGACGATTGAGACGCTGGAATTGTCGGGCGGGGAATCGGCGGCCCGGAATCCGGAGATCGTCGTCGCCACGGACATTCATTATTACGCGAAGGAGCTGACCGATTTCGGCACGGCCTTTGAAGATATGGCCCAGCAGCAGAACGGCCTGCTGGTTACGTATGTCTGGGAGATCCTGGACGCGTTTCTGGACCAGATCATAGAGCGGAAGCCCCAGGCGCTGATCCTCTGCGGCGACCTGACGCTGGAGGGAGAGCGGGCCAGCCATAACGCCCTGGCCCAGAAGCTGGAGCGCGTGGAGCATGAGGGGATCGAGGTTCTCGTGATCCCCGGGAACCATGATATCAACAATACGAAAGCGTCCGGCTACATCAATATCTCGCCGCACCCGGCGGAGCCGATGGATGCGGAGAGCTTTGTGCGTGTCTATCGGGAATACGGTTACAGCGATGCGATCAGCCGCGACCCCGCGTCCTTGAGCTATATGTACCAGCTGCAGGACGGGACGCGGCTTCTGATGCTGGACAGCTGCCAGTACGAAAATGGGAATCTGATCGGGGGAGTGATCCGCGACGGTACGTACGACTGGATCGCGGAGCAGCTGGAGCTGGCCTATCAGGAGCGGCGCCCGGTGATCGCGGTGGCCCATCACAATCTGCTGGACGAGAGCCGGATCTATGAGAGCGACTGCACTATTGAACACAGCGAGCGGCTGGAACAGCTGCTGGACGACTGGGGAGTGACGCTGTTTCTGAGCGGGCATCTGCATTCCCAGCATTACCGGGAGTCTCGGGATTATAATGTGCAGGAGATCGTGACCAGCGCTCTGGCGGAGTGGCCCTGTCAGTATGGAATCCTGAAATATTTCGGGCCGGAGAAGTACGATTACCATACGGAGAAAACGGATGTGACCGCGTGGGCGCAGCGCAAGGGCAATCCGGACGCCAATCTTCAGGATTTTGACGCCTACGGGCGGGAGCTTTTGCGGCAGGTCTACTATCAGGAAGCGTATTCATCCCAGAAAGGCAGGGACCTGACGCGGGAAGTGCGTCGGGGCATGTCCAATTTTTACGCGGAGCTGCGCCTGGCGTCGGTGGCCGGCAATGTATTCGGGATCAGGGACTGGGCAGAGGAACAGGACGCTTACGTCTGGTGGCAGGACTACGGGTACGAGGACATCCAGGGCATGTATATTGAAGAAATCCTGGAAGACGCGGTGTGCGATTTCAACACGTTTCAGAAAAACGGCGAATGAGACGCGGGGCCGCGGGGCCGTGTAATTTCTATCAACATATGCCCCCAAATCCCAAAAATTCTCTTGCAAATTGGCGGCGAATGTGCTAAGCTAATCATAGCTAAATAGGATTTGAGTTCTGGCGGAAGTGTCAGGACTTTGAGAGAAAAAAGCACTACTATCCTCCCGGATC